>JARFPV010000158.1 GCA_029288115.1 Akkermansiaceae bacterium
AGCCAGACTCCCACCTCGCCTATCGCCGCCCCCGCTCGAAATAATCAATTTTTTTTATTGATACGGCGACCACAGAGATCTACACGTCACGGTGTTCGTCGGCAGCGTCAGATGTGTATAAGAGACAGGGCTATCACCGCCGCGAATATTACCATTTCAACACCAACTACCACCAGAATGAGCCAGAACTACTTCAACTCACTACCACTCCGCCTCCAGCTCGATGAGCTAGGAACCTGCCGATTCATGGATGCTTCCGAGTTCGCCAACGGCGTCGAGGCGGCCAAGGGCAAGAAGATCGTCATCGTCGGTTGCGGTGCCCAGGGTCTTAACCAGGGACTGAACATGCGCGATAGCGGACTCGATGTTTCCTACACTCTGCGCGACAACGCAATTGCCGAGAAACGCCAGTCGTTTCTCAACGCGAGCGAGAACGGATTCAACGTCGGCACCTACGAGGAAATGCTTCCCACTGCTGATATCGTTATGAACCTGACGCCTGACAAGCAACACACCAAGGTTGTTGAGAGCGTTATTCCCCACATGAAGGAAGGTGCTACTTTCTCTTACGCTCACGGTTTCAACATCGTTGAGGAAGGCGTGCAGATTCGCAAGGATCTGACGGTCATCATGGTGGCACCTAAGTCGCCTGGATCCGAGGTTCGCGAGGAATACAAGCGTGGCTTTGGTGTCCCGACTCTGATCGCATGTCACCGTGCGAACGACCCGAGCGGAAACGGACTGGAGCTTGCCAAGGCTCTTGCTGTTGCCCAGGGCGGTCACCATGCCGGTGTGCTTGAGTCATCCTTCGTGGCAGAAGTGAAGTCTGACCTCATGGGTGAGCAGACGATTCTCTGCGGCCTCCTTCAGGCTGGTGCACTTCTCTGTTTTGACAAGATGAAGTCTGAGGGCATCGAACCTGCCTACGCAGTGAAATTCATCCAGCAAGGATGGGAAACGATTACCGAGGCCCTCAAACACGGTGGAATCACCACCATGATGGATCGCCTGTCCAACCCTGCCAAGCTCAGGGCATTTGAGCTTTCAGAGCAGCTTAAGGACATCATGCGTCCGCTGTTTGAGAAGCACATGGACGACATCATTTCCGGTGAGTTCTCCAAGACAATGATGGAGGACTGGGCAAATGACGACGTCAACCTGCTTGGCTGGCGTGAAGCCACCGGTGAGACTGAGTTTGAGAAGACTGAAGGAGCCGGCGAGATTTCCGAGCAGGAGTACTTCGACAAAGGTATCCTCATGGTCGCCATGGTGCGTGCCGGTGTTGAGCTTGCTTATGAGGCGATGGTAGAAGCCGGCATCGAGCCTGAGTCTGCCTACTACGAATCACTCCACGAGACTCCGCTCATCGCCAACACGATTGCGCGTAAGAAGCTCTATGAGATGAACCGTGTCATTTCCGATACCGCCGAGTATGGCTGCTATCTCTTTGCTCACGCTGCTGTGCCACTGCTTCAGGACTTTATGTCCACCGTTGGAACCGATGTCATCGGCAAGGGGCTGGACAGCTCCGACAATGCGGTCGACAACCGCACCCTCGTCGAGGTTAACGCTGCCATCCGCGGTCATGAGATCGAGGAAATCGGTGAATACCTCCGCGATGCGATGAGCAACATGAAGGCAATCTAATTCGATTGTTTGCTTCGCTTTTAATAAGAAGGGAGTCCCACGCGGGGCTCCCTTTTTTTACGCGACATAGACTGCCCGCCGTTGCTTCCACCGTTACTTGGCAGCGCCTTTCCCCGGAAGCGGCAGGTAGCGGTTTCCTTGGATCTTAACATCCTCGCAGTCGATGATTTTGATCGATGTGGCGTCATTGCCGACCGGGTCCGAATACGTGGTGTTACCAATAATGGACAAGCCGGTGGTGCTCTGACCTTTGACACTGGTGTTGCCTCGCAGAACGAATTGATTCCCCTCGATCCTGATGTTTTGATGCACGGCCTTGTTGGGCACTGCGTTCTGAGGGTTGATGTTGATCACGGGTTCGGCGCAGCGATTGAATTGATTATTACGGATTGTCATATCCCGCACGCAGCCGGACTCAAACCAACCTCGGGCGTCATCTTCTAGAAGGATGGCGCTCATGTGGGTAGCGTTGAAGGTGTTGTTCTCGACCACGACTTTTTGCCGGGTTGTGATCAGGAACCCACGCGTCGGGATTCGTGAAATTGTGCAGCCACGGATTTCCACCTCAGGTGTCCAAGTGACGTTTTCCAGAACATCCTTGTCTTTGAAATCAGCGGGAAATGGTTTTTCCAGGGTGATCAGGATTTCCTTTGGATTAAGCAACTTGGCGTCCTTCACTTTGTTTTTGCTGTAGGGTGCGAGCGAGTCCCATCTGATAAATTCAATATCGTCCCCAGGGTTGAACGCGAGAAATCCATATGTTTGTTTGTGAATGAAGCTCACCTTGATTTGGTGGTCGGATACCTTCTCGGTTACCCGTAGGTGTGTGCCGTGGATATTGATGGCATCATCATGGGCACCCGAAAAAACACAGTCATTCACGAGCAGCTTGCCTTTGCAGCCGGAGACCTGAATGCCATCTGCCCAAGCGGCGGTTGTTCTGCCACTCGCCGGATCCGGTGCGATTTTGACTCCATCGAATGTCAGGTTTTCAGAAAACTGATTCACCAACCCCATGCCGTGCAAAAACTGGAAATGAACATTTTTCCAGGAAATGTCTTTGCTGCGCCGGGTGAACACGGCGGCGTAATCCCGGAACGGGTTGCGGATCTGATAGATGTAACCAGCCGTCATCTTGTGTTTGCCGGTAGCCCTGAGTAACATTGGCTTGATCTCCTTGATCGTCAGTCCATTCAGTGGATCTCTCCTCCGGCGCACCTCGTTGGTTTCCAGATTTAATTCCTGTCCCAGCCCGCCTTGAAAACTCCATCCTTCACCTTTCCATGTGAGCCGTCCTTCATCAATCGAGTATTGGGAATCCTTGTGAACTTGCAGATCGACAAATCCATCACCGACTCCAACCACCTTGTATTCGGCAACCGTCGGGTGCTGATAATCAAAGGTTAATCCGGAGACCTTGACGTCTTCACAGTGGTCAATGCAGACTTCAATCATCTTGCCACGACAAACGATCTTGGCAGCCTCTCCTGCAACCTTGATGTGCTTTGATCCCTTGAGGAAAATGCCGATTAATTTGTCAACCTCAGGTGAGCCATTGGTGTTTGAGATATTGAATTTCCGCCGACACAGGCTCTTTGTATGAATGTCATACCTTCCTGGGGCGAAACTAACCTCCACAGGTGAGGTGAGTGTCCCGGTTCCGATGATCATCAAGGTCTGGTCGAAAGATCCGGGCGCAACAATTTTCACCTTGTCGCCCGGAGCCAAGAGTAACTGGTTGATTCGGCTAAAACTGCGCCATGCGAGGTTCTGTTTGATCCCGGATTGTTTGTCATCACCTTTGACTGGATCGATGTAATACGTGGTATTGCCGGGAGAAGGTTTCCGGTTTTCCTTCGGCGGGTAAAGGGCGTCAGAGCAGAGGGCTGAGGTGGTAGCCAGTGCTGACGCTACGAGGCTGATGAGTATGGTTGATCGGACTCTCATGGTGATTCTTGCTGCGGAGTGTGTACAACACCCTTGTCCTTTTCAAGGATGTGTATGGTTATTCAATACTGAAACCCAAAACTACGTCTAAACTTGACAGGTCATCTTTAATGGAGATTACATCAAGTGGAGTAGAATTATTACAATATGAGAAACCACTTCCTGATGTCGGAGAAAATCGATGACGACGATTTCAATGACGACGTCATCAAATATACCAAATTGGCACTTAGAGAAGCTGCGGAAAATCCCAACGATCAGAAATCAGAATTCTTCATTAATACCAATGACGTATTTATTCAGCCATTTCTCAAAGCGGAAACCAAAAGCGAACAAATAGCCCTCCTGAAAGCTGGTTTGCTCGATAACAATTTCGACACCTTGTTTTATTTTCACGGTGACCAGTTTATTGGCCTGTTCGCTCACCAGCTAAAGCTTCTGCAGAATCAGACGGTCGCCTATCTTTTTCGCTACTACCTATTGCCATCGAGCAGGCGAAAATTCATCAACTACAAAGTTTTTCTCTACTACATCGAGCATTGCAGAAACCAAGGGATCGATATTCTCGTGATTGGAAACAGCGGTAAAATTGAATCCGGTCAAAGGACAGATGAACAAGAACTCACCTATGGGTTTCTGTGCAAGTTGCAGGAAAGAAACGTGGTCAAGGATGCGACGATCAACCTCGAGGATAGCGCGATTGTTTTTGCAAAGGCGTAAGTCCAGCGTTGAGTTTATGTGTCGCAGCGTTTGAGGATGCTTTTCGTAAGGTTGGCGAGTTTGTTGAGTAGCTCTGTGGGCAGGCCAATCTCTTCCCCGGTGGCGATCAGATGCTGTGCGATGGCCTCTTCCTGAGTTTCAACACGCTGGCGAAGTACTTCCGCACGGTGTTGTTGTTGAGAGGATCGGACGGAGTTATCGGAATGTGCCTGCAGTGCGGTCTGTAATTTGGCTTTCAGGTTCATGTAGCTTGGCAGCTTTTCAGCCACCACAATCAAGATGGTTTGCTCCAATGGACGTTTCTGATCTGAGCTGTTCGAATCGGGGCAGGTCAGCTTTTCGAGACAGGTCAGGGCGAAACCTATCAGTTCGGGGACAGGGATGCCGGATGCGGAGATTTCAATATCAGGAACCTCCGAGCAGGAGGCATCCACGCCGCCAGACGGACGGTCATGCCTGACATGATGCCTTGGCTGGGCTGGTGTGGTGTTGAGAGGAAAACGACTGCTGATATGGTGGTTGGCATTGAAACGAGAGCTCATGGGTAATAACGACGGATTTGGGTTAAAGGGCGACTAAAATTGACTCGAATGGTTAATATTGGGAACTTAAAATGATCTGATGCCTCTGTATCCATTGATATACATAGAAAAATGAATATCATTTAAGTAATATTAATTATCATGGATGGTGTATTTAGCTGCAGATTAGGGGTGTTTTTCGACTGTTTAGTCAATTTTGTTGCCCTGATTCGGTAATTTTGCTAGTTTGTGCCCGTGTCTGATTTCAAAACGATCCAAAAGTTAACCGATAGCGTGGCGCAAATGCACCAGGAAATGAGCGTTGATCAAATGCGCTTGTACCAGGAATTTGTCACCAAGTCGCTTGAGGCCCGTGAGGCTGAGGAGGCGTTACGTGCGGCGATGGGTCAAGAGGATGGGGGAGACGTGCAGACATCGGAGGCTCTTCGAGACATCCGTGGAATACTGGCAGATCAGAAATTCCGTCTGTCGGGCAGTGAGTGCGTGTTGCTTGCCTGCCTCAGCAAACGACTCGAGGGTGAGGAGTTTACCGACACAAAGCGCATCAATATCCTGCTCCACAGCTTTAACCGCAAGCCGTCGAACACGACCAAAGTGGTCGATGGTATGGAGAAAAAAGAGCTGTTGGAAATCCGCAGTGACGGATTGCATGCCCACAAAATGTATTGCCTGACGGACCGTGGTCAGCGGCATGTCTGGTCGTTGCTGGAAAGGCTGTCTGGTGAAGGTGGCAATGATAGGTTGGCTGTGGTGCGTGGCTGAGGTAGGGACGTGTGTCCCACACGTCCGGCTGGGTTGACGTCACTTCATCATTCAACCATGCGTCACTATAACCATCCGCACCACCGGTCGCGTAGGGATACGCGACCCTACCGATGAGAAGCTTGATCGAGCGGTCCCAACAGGCTCGTCAGCACGTCGTCATCAAGCTTGAGCTGGTTCAGCGAGGCAGTCAGGATCGAGTCTGATATGTCACTCTTCCGTTCCTGCATCTGCTGGATGCGCTGTTCAACGGTGCCTTTGCAGATCAGTTTGTGAACGAAGACCGGCTTGTCCTGGCCGATTCTGTAGGCACGGTCGGTGGCCTGGTTTTCTACGGCGGGGTTCCACCAGGGGTCGTAGTGAATGACGGTGTCGGCATTGGTCAGGGTGAGTCCGGTTCCGCCCGCCTTCAGTGAGATGAGAAAGACCTCGGCTTCGCCGGCTTGGAATTGCTCCACCATTTCCTGTCGGTTCTTGCTCGCCCCGGTGAGTTTGAGATAGGTTGTTTCCTTCTCTATCAAGTGTTCCTCGATGATATCCAGCATCGAGGTGAATTGCGAAAAGATGAGCACCTTTCTATTTTCCTGTTTGAGGGTTTCCAAAAGATCAGTCAGGTAATCAAACTTAGCTGTAGTGTGTGGTTTTGGATTTTGGATTTCGGATTTTGCATTTACCAGCGAAGCGTGGCAGCAGATCTGCCGGAGCTTGAGCAGGGCGTCGAGGAATACGATCTGTGCTTGCTGACCTGTCTTGGCGGCGAGGGCACGCCGGACGTGTTTATCCATGGTGGAGCGCACGGTCTCGTAGAGGTCTTTTTCATCTTCGCCGAGATCGATGAAGTGGGGGATTTCAGTTTTCGGTGGCAGTTCGGTCGCAACCTGGTCTTTGGTGCGGCGCAGGATGAGTGGCCCGACTTTGGCGGCAAGTGCGTCGGCGCGCTGCTGGTTTTTGTTTTTTTCAATCGGTGTGCGGAAAGTTTCCCGGAATGTCTCGGCATCGCCTAACAATCCCGGCATCAGGAAATCAAACAGGCTCCAGAGCTCGCCGAGGTGGTTTTCGATCGGTGTGCCTGATAGGCAGATCCGGTGGCGGGCGTTGAGCTGTCTGACGGCGTGCGATACCTGCGCCGTCGGATTCTTGATATGCTGGGCCTCATCCAGAACTAACAGATGGAAGTCCTGAGCGGTGAAGTGCTCAAGATCCCGGTGCAGCAACGCGTAGGAGGTGAGGGCGATGTCAGATTCTGGTAGTTGATTGAATCGTTGGTGCCGATCATACCCTTGAAGGATGGTTACCTTTAATGATGGTGCAAATTGACGAGCTTCGCGTTGCCAGTTTTCCACCACGCTCGTAGGAGCGATCACCAGACAGGGAAGCGTGTTTCCATTTTCCTTCTCCGCCAGGATGTGGGTGAGTGTTTGCATGGTTTTTCCCAGCCCCATGTCATCGGCAAGGATGCCGTGCAGGTCGTTGTTAGAAAGGAACTGCATCCACTGGAACCCCTCGGACTGATATTCCCGTAACGTTGCCTTCAATCCCTTCGGGATTTCGGAATGTTGAGTTTTGAATGTTGAGTTTTGAGTGGCTAGGGTGGTGATTTCCTCCGGCTGATCTGGTGATTCAAGGTCGCTGGAGATGTTCTCGAGCATCTGTGCGGCCTCCACTTTGTGCATGCGGATGGGTTTGCCGGAGAATTGGTAGTCCATCAGCTCGCCGAGGTGGGTGAGGATGCGGCGGAAACGACCTAAGGGGAGAGTCAGGCCGCGGCCATCGGGGAGGAAAATGAGGAATTCCTGTCCGTCAGGCATGCCCTTGGTGAGGTCGAGAAAATTGTAATCAACCAGAGTGGCAAGGATCGGTTGCAGGTCCATGTGTTCGCCATCGACCTCAAACCCGGCCGAGAGTGAAAACCAACCTTTGCCTTCATCGATGATTTCGGTGCGGAATGTGGAGGCGTTGAAATGGAGTGGTTTATCGATGGTGTTGTGTCCGAAGGTGACTTGCCACCCTCTTTGTTCCAGTGCGGGTGTCGCTTCGTGCCGGAACCGCTGCCAGTAGAGAGATGGTTGCCATTCTTTTTTGTTAGGAGACCACAGAGTGCCTTGGGTAGGGTCGGTGCGCTGAAACGACCGCAACGAGTTTGGCGGTTCCTCTGCACCAGGGAGGAGGTCGAGCGCGTAGAGCGTGTTCAGTGCCGTCATTTCGGCGGCTCGGTCGCGAGGCTTTGTGATATTTCCCGAGGGGTCGAGTGGATGTTTGGTGCCGCCGTATGATGCAAATGCCGTGGCATAAAGGTCGGGAAGCCATTGGTAGCCGTCACCTGGCGGTCGGCGTTGTACATGCAGGTGGAATGTTACCTTGGTGTGTGCCTCGACAGATGGCTTGATTTTCTCCGTGAGTGTCTCGGTGGACGGGTCATCTGTTAGAACGCCGAATGCCGAATCCATACGGCCCGGTCGTGAGAGGTGCTCAATGGCTGCCGCGGCGTGTTCACAACACGTGCGTATCGGGCAAGTGCAGGTGGTGTCCAGTTGAACCGTGCCGTTCTCCTCCCAAAGAGCTATCGTTGCCTCGTGCTGGTGGCCTGATTTCTCTATGACCAGTGCAACAATTTCCACGTCTCCTGTGTCGAGCATTTCAGCCCGGCATTGGGTAACCTGACGCGCACGCGCGATCTTGCGCCCGGCAGCAGCAACGCCGGCGGAAAAGGTGCTTTTCCAGTCGTCCGACCCGAAGTAGGCACCCAGTCGCTCGATACTGAGGGGCTGACTCACGTTGTCGTTATTTTATCGATCGTCTTTACGGCGACGGCTGCTCGGGATGGTTCGTTTGTCTCCGAGTTTGGGTTTGCCGAGTGGTGAGGCCTCGGTGGCATCCGTTTTGATCGGTTTTTTTACCAAGGGTGTCGAAGTTTTGGGTTTTTCTTTCGGTGTGGGTGACACGCCGTAGAATTTGCCGATATCGATCAGCGCGTTACGGGCTTCCATTTGACCTTCAGACTTGGCCTTTTCGTTAAGGATTTTTCCCAGCGTCATGTAGTAGGTTTTTTCATCGTAATGGGATGTAAGGTCCAGCTCGGAGACGGGGGATAATTTCCACATGCGGTATGCCTTGTCGAATGCCTCGTCGTGGTGGCGCTTGGCCTGCTCGGAGAGGAAAATATTCGCGTCACTGCCGTAGTCGCGCGCATAGTTCTGAAAGCGTTCCAGTTCCTCGCTGCTTTTGCTGGCGCGGGTGAAGTATTTATTGGCAGACCATGCCCCAAGGGTGAGCAGGATGATGAAAATGATGATGGCTTTCTTCATGATGGTGGAGTCTGACACGATGGGTGGCAGAAGACAAGGGAGGGATGGTGGTGCACTGATGGGCGTAGTGATCACGAAAAACCCCGAATTAAACGGGTTTGTCGATATTTAATCATTGCTGATTAAGTCAGTTTTTCGCATAATGGCGCGGCGAAGTTGCATTTTCGCAGAGTCGCGCTCACCCCAGTCCCTGCAACCACCCTATGTCGAAAAAAATGAACGTCCTCATTGCCTGCGGAGGAACCGGCGGGCATTTGTTTCCGGGGATTGCTGTGGCGGAGGAGTTGGAGAAGCGAGGGCACAAGGTGCTGCTGCTCATTTCTGAAAAAAAGGTTGATGCCCAGGCGTCAAAGAAATACGGCGAGCTGGATTTTCTCACCGTGCCAGCGATTGCCAAACCGCCGACGTTTTCACCCAAGATGGTGCCGTTTCTGTTCCGGTTATGGAAGACGATTAGCCAGTGTAAGAAAATCCTCCGGTCCCACGGGTGTGATGCTGTGCTGGGTATGGGAGGCTTTACCTCGATGCCGCCTGTGATGGCCGGTAGGAAGATGGGTTTGGCGACCTTTGTCCATGACTCGAATGCGTTGCCTGGAAAAGCAAACCGCCTGACATCCCGTTGGTGTGATCAGGTGCTGGTCGGATTTGAGGCAGCGGTGTCCTATTTCAAGAATGCCAAAGTGGAAGTGACTGGCACCCCGGTGCGCCGTGAGCTTGCCACACTGCCCGACCGCGCAGCTGCCCGTGAAAAATATGGTCTGGCTCCGAACGGCGGCGCTGTCATGGTCATGGGTGGTAGCCAAGGGGCAAAAAATCTTAACACACTCGTGGTGGAGGCCGCCAAGGCCATGCCTGGTGTGCAGTTCCTCCATATTACGGGATCGCTCGATCATGATCGAGTAGCGGAAATGGCGAGTGATCGTGACGGCTACCATGTGCTTGCCTTCTGTGATGACATGGCATCTGCCTACGCGGCTTGCGACGTGGCGGTTTGCCGGTCGGGCGCTTCCAGTATGACCGAGCTGTCATACGTCGGTATGCCATCGATCCTCGTGCCGTATCCCTACGCTGCAGATGATCACCAGACGGCGAACGCGCAGGTGTTTGAACAAGCGGGCGCTGCTATCCTCCGGCAAGAATCAGAGCTCGATGCCGGCGAACTGGTTGCTGAGCTAACTCGCATCCTCGATGATGACGTTCTCAGCGTTATGACAGAAAAAACAGAATCACTTGCCGTCAAGGATGCTGCGGCTAGGATTTGCGACGTCATCAGCGTCGGTGTCCTGACCTGAAATTTCCAATTTAATTCTTCCTCCTAACCATGCAAATCCAAGAACTCAGCCAGCGACTGACCGACCGGGAAAATCCGGTACGTGTCCACTTGATCGGCGTTGCTGGGTCAGGCATGAGTGGTTTGGCTCTTCTTTTGTTAGGTATGGGGCACAAGGTCAGCGGCTCGGATCGTGTGACTAGTGGTGAGACCGAGCGGATGCAGGGACTCGGGCTCCAGTTTTCCACGCCGCACCGCGCGGATGAAGTTCATGGTGCGGATGTTGTGGTTTTTTCCTCAGCTATCCGCGAAGACAACGAAGCCCGTGCAGAGGCGCGCGAGCAGGGGATCCCATGTATTCGGCGCGCCGAGTGCCTAGCTGCGATTTTGCACACGCGGGAAGGTGTCGTGATCTCCGGAACCCATGGAAAAACGACGACGTCCGCGATGTGCGCTCACGTGCTGCGGCGTTGTGGAATGATGCCGTGCCACTATGTTGGTGCGGAAATTCCAGTGCTGGGAACAAATGCCCACTGGGAAGAAGATTGCAGCACGATGGTGGCTGAGGGCGACGAAAGTGACGGAACACTTGCGCTCTATCATCC
>JARFPV010000186.1 GCA_029288115.1 Akkermansiaceae bacterium
GGGTGTAACAGATCGTAGGTTTGCTCTCTCAGGGGACGGTGGGAGTCGGTTCATTTTCGAGCCTTCTGTGGGTTCAACACGGCATTTGGGAGGCATGACGAACCCGTTCCCTGTCCAAAGGCATGTCTTCTTGGTATATGGATCTCCATAGTCACACGGGTCGAATGTGTGGTCGGGTTTCCGACGGAAACTTGAGAGTCGTCCCACCGGATTTTCTATCATGTAGGGAGCACCTGTGTAGTGGGCAATGAGCTGACAGGCATCAAAAAGCTCCAGTGCGTCACTGAGTCGATAGCCCCTTTTCTTGTTGAAGTCACAGGCTCCGCTGACTGCCAGGTCTGTGCACGGCGGGAAGGCAACGAGGATGGCTAGGTTGGCATGGGGAGGCAACCATGAGCGGATGTCTCCCCATACATAGCGGATGTTGCCCTCGGTGCGGTCACGACGGATCGAATGCTGGATGTCGACGCACCAGCAAGACCAGCCGTTTTCAGCCCATGGCCTGACCATGTTTCCGGTAAGGTCGCAGAGGGATAGAACTATTTTACGCTGGCTCTGCAAGAGATTGGTTTGTGATGTCATGTAAGTCATTTGGTTAGCTGATAAGTAGAACCCCGCCCTAATTCGGACGGGGTTGCCCCTCACAATCAACCTTTCCCACATGACAGGCGGACGACTTCCAGACCAGATCCGAAACATCATCAATCCGGCACGACGGACACGTTTCCGGTGGATGGCATTGGCTCTGTCCGTGTCCAGGAAGTCTCCCGTCCCACGTATCGGGGAAAGAATCATTCCGACGGATCGGAACGGGTGGGAAAGAAACTGGAGAGGATCATGGATTCTACTCAGGAATCGGATTCTGGCAAATTGTCCCACCACTCCTCCTCCAGCATGACCATCATGTAGCGTTTGGTGAGGTTGAGATTAAGCGGGTCGTTAGATTCGTGATTGCCGTCACCATCAAGGTAGATGATTTCCCAGACGAAACGTTGTTTCTCATACTCGATGGAACCAAACTTGTGGGTCATATCGGGATCGTTGTCCTCAGTAAATCCACGGAAGTTCCTCACGCGGTCGAGGATGTTCGACTGGTCATTGTAATCGAGCTTGATAACGGCAGGAGAGCAATACAGCTCGGTGCTGGTGAAGGAGAGGCGAAAGGCGTCATTGAGAGCACGGACGGCTCGCGCCCATTCTTCATAGTTGTCGTCTTGTATGGCAGACTTCGGCAAATTCTCTTCAAGTGTCCTGAGAAGCAGGACGTTGTTAGGCGTATTCATGTTTAATCGGGTTAGGAAATAGAAAATCAATACTCGGATGCTCGCATGATGGTGAGCACCCGTGTTGTTAGCTTCGGGTCGGACGGGTCTTCAGACCCTCCGTCCATGGCCTTGTTGTAATAGTCGATTTTCCAATAGACCGATTCTTTATTATGCCTGATAATACCGAAGTCATGCTCGCCATGTGGATCATTTTCCTCGGTGAAGTCATTGAACTGCCTGACTTGAGTAATAATAGATTCCATATCTGTTTCCGGCATTTGCTGAATGCCCTGGGTGAGCATGACCTTTCCTCCGATAAAAGTTTGTCGGAATACGTCGTTCACCGTCCTGATGCGCGCCGTTTTGATTGCTCTATTCTTTTCCTCCTGCCGTTGATCATTTGTTTCAGCTTCGCTATGAACTGGTTCTTCACGGATAGTTTGAGTAGCGGTGTTTGTTTGTGTATGTTTTTCATTCATTGATTTGGGGTTAGAGAGTAAATGAATGCCCTAACGGGCAAGAATCGAAGCAGGTGGAGATCGCCCAGAGTGGGCAGGAAAGGCAAACAAGGGTGCTGCCAACATGTTGGCTGGCTTGTAGTTCCAGCCGTAGGCAGTGTGTTCTTTGGTCACATCAATAAGCCTCGGCCAGCAAGTGACAGCGCAATGGCGTATGCCCATGTCATGAGCCACAGCACATAGGTTTCTGAGCCGTGCCTCACTTCTACATACGATTATCAATCGCATCGAGTGGACACGGCATGATAACAGATCTTCATTCCATAGAAGGTGTCTGTTGAGATGCCTGTATCGTTCCAGCTTCTGCCGGATTACTGCCTTTTGCCTACCTCCAATGCCACTTGTCTGGGTGCTTCTATCCATTTCCACAAAAAACACCCGAGCCTTGCCACGAATGCGTAGAACCACGGCTCCATCGGGAATGAGTTTTTTGCTTCCATGATGAAATACAAACTGACCATCACGCTGGAAATCCAACACACGAATATTCAATTTCCTGCAGTCATCCAGAAACTTGATCCAGAACCGTGACAGGTCGAACTCGTGTGATTGCATGAGCGGCTTGACCGGAGAAATGGCACGCGACGGAATCTCGATCACATGCTCCGCTTCGATAATTCCGGCACCTTCTCTACTGAGCCAGTAATACCATTCTCCTGTAGTCAGCATCCGATCACGGTGAATCAACCCAGATTTTCTGAGCTTGTCGAGCCGACGGCATTTGGTCGTGAAGCTTGAAAACGAATAACCATTACGTTTACAAACTTCTCCCACAAGGCGAGTAGTAAGCATATAATGAGCCATTGAGCGCAACAGGACATAATCACGCTGGGTAAGTCTTATTCTGTATGCAGTTTAATGGGTTAGAAAATAAAAAGTGACTGAGGAAATTTGCATTATTCCTAACAGTTCTATATAAATAAATATCGCAAAGTCTTCATTTCTCCAAATGATTTTGGGAGTTTGGGAATAGGGGCTCTTTATCAGAACCGGCTTATAGTGTCCGGATTTTTTCTAGAAACGGAACCGATAAGACACCCCTAGGAGACGTATTGTGT
>JARFPV010000309.1 GCA_029288115.1 Akkermansiaceae bacterium
GAGCAAAGGTAGCGAGACCGAGCGCAAGGTGACTATCACCCAAGGATTCTGGACAGGCGAAACCGAAGTGACTCAGGCTCAGTGGGAGTCCGTAATGAAAACCAATCCGTGCAAATTCAGGGGCAAACAACGCCCCGTGGAAATGATCAGCTGGGACGAAGCCGTTGAGTTCTGCTCAAAGCTCACCACACTGTTGAGAAAATCGGAAAAGCTCCCCAAGAACTGGGAGGTCAGACTGCCGACCGACACCCAGTGGGAGTATGCGTGCCGCGCTGGAACTCAAAGCGCTCTCAATAGTGGCAAGAACCTCATCAAACATCCCGGCAACTGCCCGAACCTCAATGAAGTCGCATGGTACTCGGCAAACAGTTCAAAAACGACACACGACGTAGCACAGTTGAAAGCCAACAATTGGGGGCTCTACGACATGCATGGCAATGTCTCCGAATATTGCATCTTTTCTGATAGTGAGTTTGCGCCAAAGGGTAAAATACCCCCATCAAAATTGCATGGTTCAAGGATCATGCGTGGTGGCAGCTGGGAGGATCCGCCCGCCCAGTGCCGCTCTGCCTTTCGCCCCCCGCCACCAAACTCAGTAAAAAAATCAGAGCACGGCTTCCGGGTAATCTTTGCCCGAACCAGTGACACTACCACAAGCCCAGATCACACTGCCACCCGCACGGTCGACCTTCTCCATCTCATTGATCCAGAGAAGCATGCCATAGCCGGGACATGGGAAAATAGAAACGGTCACCTCGTTTCAAACCAGCAACGCAATGCGCGCCTGCAAATCCCATTTACACCTCCGGAAGAGTTCGATTACCGAATCGTTTTCAAAATCAACAAAGGCTATGCCGGTGGCAATGCAGGACAAGTCACTCAAATTCTGTCAAAAAATGGCAAATCCTTCTCTTGGATGATGGGGGCTAAGCAAGGGGCGTTCAGCGCCTTCGAAACCATCGGGGGAGCGACAGCCAGCAACTCGGCCAACCCAACATCCAGAAAAGGGTTCCCAGTGCTCACCCAAGGAACAACCTACACATCAGTGGTTCAGGTGCGAAATAATGGTATGAAAGCCTACCTCAACGGCAAGCTTCTCGCTGATTTGAAAACCGATTACAGTAATCTCGATATAGTCCCCGCTTGGAAACTCCCCAACCCACGCATGCTTGGTGTGGGAAGTTTCAACACCGCCGTTACGATTGAGAAAATCGAACTGGTCGAAGTCACAGGCAAGGGTAAGCCGGTTCGTTAAGCTTATCTATACACAGTGTCTACAACGCTGTAACGATCTCACACACACCGCTCATTTCGCCATCTTCACTGGTGGCATGCGCTTGCTTTGGTTGCGTTTGATTTCGGCAATGACTTGACGCACCCGCATGCGTCGCTCGGGATCCGGGTCATCATAATACAGCTGGATCCTGGGTATGGCACCCGGGCCCATGTCTACCAGCGACTGATATGCAATAGTACGCGTGGCGAATTCTTCTGCGCTCAGCTTTTCAATCCATTGCGAGATTCTTGTCTCTTGATCAACCGTTACTTCAGGAATGGGTTCGATCATTTTCACCCCCTTAACATCGATCCCAACGATGGTCACCTTCTTCACCCAGTAGTGCACGTGCATCGTAAAGTAAAAACGCTCAGGCGGCTTGCTGGAATAATTCAGGCTGGTGTCAAAGACGCGACCGACCGGCAACTTTCTCGAGGACACACAGAACCCGGATGGAGTTCCCGTCTTGGCCGACTGCATCGTGATAAAGACATGCCGTTTTCTCGCGCCAGCCTCATAACGGTTATCAGGGTCGGGCGGAGGTATGTTATCCAGTTCCTCGACAATGACCTTGAGTGTAACGCTGCATCCCTTGGCTGTGATCCGCTGTAATGGAATTGAGATATATCGTCCTGTCCGGGTCTTGGAATCGGGCTCAAGTACGATGGGAAAGCGGGCCCTCTCAAAAGGCACTTCATTTACCGCCGGAAACCAAAAACTACCGTGCTTGACCCGTGGCAGATCCTGCGCAGCTGAGCGAGGGATGACCATGGTGAATACAACGGTAACCATCAGCATGGCACGCCAAGTTCCAATTCCCTGAAACATCACAACTGCATCATGAGCTAGAGTCCGCTATCTTGCAGTAAAAAGTTTGTAAAAGCCTGACTATGGAATACACATTGCATTGAAGAAAATCAATCATACGAAACGTAAGTAGACATTATGAGCACTCCAGCATCACATTCATCCCACCCCAACGCAATTGGACGCAGACGTTTTCTCGGCATCGCAGGTTCAGCAGGCTTGGTTCTTCCTTTTACCGCCTCAAGTTATGCCCGCGCCGCGGGTGCCAATGAGCGGGTACGAGTCGCCATCATCGGCTGCGGATCGCGCGGTCGGTCCCTTTCCAAGCTACTGACTGGCAGAAAGGACGCGCAGATCGTCGCTATCTGTGATGCCGATTCCAAGCACATGGATAATTTTGCCGGACAGTTGGCCAAGGCCGGCACCTCATCGGTCGCAAAAATCCAGGACTACCGTGAGCTCCTGAAGCGTGACGACATCGATGCGGTCATCATCGCCACACCGAACCACTGGCACACCCTGCAGGCGATCGACGCCATGAAAGCCGGCAAGGCGGTGTATGTCGAAAAACCGGTCAGCCACAGCCCATGGGAAGGGTGGCAGCTGGCCGCAGCGGCCAAGAAATACAAGGGGGTGATTCAAGCCGGTTTCCAGAACCGGTCAGATCCGGGACCACAAAACGGGATCGGAATGGTCCAGAGTGGTGGCCTTGGAAAAATCCTGCGAGTCCACTCATGCTGCTTCCGTAACCGCAAGTCGATTGGCAAACGAAAGGACCCACTCAAAGCTCCTGAATCCGTCGATTACAACCTATGGCTCGGGCCAGCAGCGGATGAAAAGATGTTCCGGCCTCAATTTCATTACGACTGGCACTGGATTTGGAACACCGGTGACGGCGATATGGGCAACCAGGCACCGCATGAGCTCGACATGGTGAACTGGTTGTTAGGAAACAATGCACTGCCCCAAGAGATCGTAGGCTTCGGCGGCCGCTTCGGATGGAATGATGCCGGCGAGACACCCAACCTGCACACCGCGTGGTATGAACACAACGGGATTCCTGTCACCCTCGAAGTGAACGACCTCTGTTTATCCCCCAAGCGCAACAGCCCGTCGATCCGAGATGGTGTAAGGGTAGGTATCGTTGTCCACTGCGAGAACGGCATCCTGAAAGGAGGCCGTGGTGGCATGACAGCTTACAAGCTGGACGGCAAAACCAGGATCGAGAGATTCCCGGGTGACGGCGGCCGTAACCACATGCCCAATTTCCTTGAAGCCGTCCGGGCTGGCCATAGCAAAAATGTCGCTGCCCCCATCGAGGCGGCAGTTGTTTCCTCAGCAATGGCCCATCTCGCCAACTTGTCCTATCGCGCCGGAAAACCTGTCAAAATCGAAGAAATTGAAAAAACAATCAGCGGCAACGCCGTGCTTGAGACCATCCTCAAGGACCAGTCAAAGCAGCTCTCCGACTGGGAAATCGCACAACCCAGCTACCAGTTAGGCTCTGTCGTGCGTCACAATCCGTCCACCCGCGCAATCACCGGAGAAGGAATCAAACCCGCCTGGATTCGCCCTGCGGGCCGTGGTGAATTTGTCATCCCGGAAATCAAGAGCTAGGCGTTCCTGTCCCGGGTTTCAACTCACTCAGCGGTAGAGCTTTTTCAGCACCGATCGCACATAGACAATCGTCACCATGGCCATCGCAGAGTTGATAGCCACCGAACTCCACCAGAAGCCAGCAAGCTCGACATCCATCACAACCACAACGACGTAAAAAACAGAGAATGGCAGGACGATTTTCCGCACCACGGCTTCGATAAATCCATACATCGGACGTTTCAGTGCCTGCAGGCAGCCGATGTATACGAATCCCGCCACATAAGCCCACTGGATGAAGGTGACGATACGCACGTATTCCTTACCAACCCTAACAACTTCAGGGTCATCAGTAAAAATCTTCACCAAAGGCGCGGCAAACACAAACATGAGCACAGACGCGGTGACGATAAGAATCAATCCGTAGCGCGTACACAGCGCAATACACTCACGCACACGATCCATTTTGCCAGCGCCATTATTCTGCCCGACGATGGATACGATCGCCGAGCTCAGCCCAATCGCAGGCAGCAACACAATCTGCTCGATCCGCGTGCCCACACCAAAGGCCGCCACCGCGGCCTCGCCATAGAATTTCAGATAATAGGTGGTGACAAAAAAGCCGAGCGCCACCGACATCATGTTAAAACTCGTCGGGATTCCCTGATGGAGAATCTCACCGTAAACACGTAACTTGGGAACCATGTGAGATAGCAGCCCGGTGCTCAAATATCCTCTACGGATCACCACGGACAACAAATACAGTCCACCGACAACTTGTATACTCACCGTTGCCCACGCAATACCCGCTATGCCCATTGCCGGCAGACCGAGACCACCGTAAAGAAACCATGGGTCTAGCACAAGATTGGCAAAGAATCCAATCACCAGCACCCTGCCAAAGGTTTTACTATCGCCGTGCGCTAACAGAATGGCATTACTCATGCTGCTGAGCAGAAAAAACACCGCGCCCAGGAACAGCGGCGTGATGTAATCAAGTGCGAGCTCAAGATAGTCCCCACTGGCACCTAACAGCCTGAACAACGACTCCGCAAACAACAATCCGATCGCTGTCACCACACCCGCACAAATCAGCCCAAGCGAGTAAACCTGCCCGGACAACGCAATCTCTTTGTCACGATCCTCAGCACCCACCGCATTGGCGATCAATGCCGACGCCCCACGCGCAATCCCCTCACTCACCGCAATGATGATGAAGAACACCGGAAACGACAACGCCATCGCCGCCAACGCCTCCGTCGAAATTTTCCCCGCATAAAACGAATCCACGACGTTGTACATCGTGTTGAAGAAAAACCCTATACTCATCGGCAATGCAATCCGCCGGATGTGGGCTGGAAGCGAACCGCTGGTCAATGAGGGGGAAGCCATCTTATAGTCACACCAGTCCGGCGCGGATGAGCAGAGCTTCCTGCTCCGGGTCGCGGCCCATGAAGTTACGGTAGAGTTCTTCCGCTGGCTTCGAGTTGCCTTTGCTCAGGATGTGCTCACGGAAATCGGCACCCGTTTTAGCATTGAGAATCCCCTCATTTTGAAAACGGGTGAACGCATCTGCATCCAACACCTCGGCCCACTTGTATGAGTAGTAGCCGGCTGCATACCCGGTAGGATCTGAAAACAAATGGTTGAACCGACGCGCCATGCTCGGACCCTCTGTGGCCACCGGCGGCTTGTAGCCATCGAGTATTTCACGGTCGCATTCGTCCAGGTCACGATCCATGTATTTCGCCGGTTCAATGTGAAGATCCAGATCCAGTTTCCCGAGCGCCAGCTGGCGCATGTAGGCAGTTGCCGACATATAATTACGGGCTGCGATCATCTTCTGATAGAGCTCCTCCGGAATCGGCTCACCTGTCTCGTGATGGCGGGCAAACAAATCCAGACTCTCACGATCCCAGCAGAAATTCTCCATGATCTGCGATGGCAGCTCAACAAAATCCCAAGGCACGTTGGTACCAGAGAGGGATTTCACCGTGACGTTTCCTAACAAATGGTGCAGCAGGTGACCAAACTCATGAAAAATGGTCTCCACCTCGTAGTGGGTCATCAGCGCGGGCTTATCGCCAATCGGCTTGGTCATGTTCCCAACCATCAGCCCAAGGTGGGGTTCGCGTGGATTCTCCCCATCACCAGGCATCCCCGTCTCAAACGAATTCATCCACGC
>JARFPV010000463.1 GCA_029288115.1 Akkermansiaceae bacterium
ACCCTGATCATTTTCACCTCCGACAACGGCCCGGCCAAAATCGGCTCCGCCGGACCACTCCGAGGCTACAAAGGCCAGGTCTACGAAGGCGGCCACCGCGTCGCAGGTGTCTTCAACTGGCCCGACCAACTCCCCGCAGGCAAGGAGTGCTCATCCTCAATTCTGACGATGGACATGCTGCCCACCTTCACCACAATCGCAGGAGGAAAAATCGACCCAAAACGTGAACTCGACGGCATCAACATTCTACCCGCCCTCAAAGGCAAACCCATCCAACGCAAACCACTCTTCTGGCAGTACAAGAGCAACACCGCCGTCCGCGACGGCGCATGGAAACTCGTTCTCAACGGGAAAAACCTCGAGCTCTTCAACCTCGAAAAAGACCTCTCAGAACAAAATAACCTCGCCGACAAACACCCAGACCAAGTCACCCGACTCACCAAGCTCATCAAAGCATGGCAAACCTCCGTCACAGCATCCAGCAAAGGTAAATAACACCCCGTCACCATGACCTGGTCACTCCCGTCCATTCTACTTGCTTTAGGGTTTCTTTCTCAAGCAGTCGGTCTGGCAGCACCCAACCTCGTACCGGATAAAGCATCCACCGCACCCAACTACTGGTGCACATGGTACTCACAAAACTACTGGATCGGATACGGCACCGATCTCAAAAACCTTCAGGGGGTCACGAACGCTGCCGCGCGCGAGGAAATTAACGAACAAAGCTTGTTCAACCAAAAAGACGGCTGGGCAACGACCTATCTGCCTCGTGGCCGACAAGACTACATCTTCCTCATTGACCACGGCTGGCAGACCAAAGACGCAAGCAAACGAATCGCCGGAGGCCCCGCCTTTTTTAATCTTATCACGGAAGAAAAAGACTTCCCCCGCTACGCCAAACTCGAACCCAAAGAGCGACTCAAACAATTCAATATCGACATCAAAAAACTCGGCTGGAATTCACTCGGAATCTGGACTCGTGGCAACATCAACGAGCAGCAGGCACAAACATTTGTAAAATGGTCAAAACATGCTGGCATTCGCTACTGGAAAATCGATGGCGGCGACACCAGACACTTCTACAGCTACAAGGCGAAACAAGAGATCTATCCCGAGCTCATCCTCGAATACATCACCGGCGCCGGCGGTAACATCAATCCAAAGTGGAACCAGGATCTGCCAAGCTACCCGTCCGTCTACGAAATCGGCGGCAGTCTCCAAAAAAGCATGCTCTCCTGCGTAAAACACTCCGATGTTTTCCGCACCTACGATGCATCACCTCTGCTGATGTCAGTAACCACCCTTCGCCGGGTTCACGACATCCTCAAACAAACCCAACAGCAGCCCGAATACCGCGCCGTTCTCAATGTGCAAGACGACTGTAACGCCGCCATCGGCCTCGGTGTCCTTGTTGCCAGCAAACGCCACCCCGAGATGAATCAGCGGACCTACAAAGGCCGTGACCTACACCACCAGCTGTCCGGCCCCCGACTCATGCAAAAGCGCATTGATGAAGCCCAACGCTTCGGCCGATGGTCACGTATCGCCCCCGCATTCCCCGCCGGTCAAGGCTCTTACTTATCGTCCCAACACGAACTCATCGACCAATGTAAGTTCACAGAATGGGATACCTGGGCAAGAAACACCTACGGCAAAATGGTCAGCCAAAGCGCACCCGCCATCATGGCCCGCAACATGCCCCTACCAACGGTCGAATCCGACGGCGAGGCACCATTCGTCTGCACCACCACCTACCCTAACGGGCCAACAGGAATCGCCACCGAAGGACGAGTAGCCCCCGGTAAAAAATGGTTCGAACCCCGCGCAAAAGTAACCGTCAAAATCAAAGACGCCAGCCAACCGATTGGTATTGCAGGGCACTACAAAGAACTCGTACTCAAATTCGCCGGGCCCATCGAACACCTCAAACACGTCTGGGCACAAGACCTCCTGTCCACCCAGGCAGAGGACATTCGCTCCCATGTAAAAATCGTTGGCAATTCACTCTCACTTCCCGGCAATATCATCGACCGCATTGGCACTGCCGCTGCAACTCCAGGTGATATCTCAGCACCTGCACTGGTTCTCCGCCTCGAAGGAGATAAGCTTCCTGTCGCAGGAGACGACTACACCCCCAAAACCAAACCCGTCACAACCATACCAAAAATAGCCACTACCTATAAAAAACAAATTGATGGTTACGCCGGAAACGCCCGTATAGAAAAAAATGACGCAGGCTATAAAGTCCACGCTAACAGACCCGCAAGCTTCGTCCTCAAACCGCTACCCAAAACTCTGACCTCAGGTAAAGTCACCTACACCTGGACAATGTCCTCCCTCGATGGACAAAAAAAGAACGGCTTCCTCATTCTCGCCAGTGACGACCAGGCATCCTCCGCCATTGTTGCCGGCTCATGGATCGCCGCCAACCAAATCACGCTATTTGAAAATCAAGCCGACTGGACAAAAGCACCCACCAAAACATGCGCCATCAAAGGCGATACCTCATGCGAACTAACCATCGACCTCGATACCCGTACTGCCACTCTGAAAATCAATAACACAGCCATAACAACCTCCTTCAGTGAGTCTTTCACCAGTATCGGTCACATAGGATTTGGCTGCCATCATTCGACGACGAAGTTCTCTTCACCCACTCAAAAACCATGATCCGCTCAATCATAGTTCTTACTTCTCTTGTCCGCCGAAGCTTCAGCGCAGGCGGAAGCTTCGGCG
>JARFPV010000466.1 GCA_029288115.1 Akkermansiaceae bacterium
TGACGGGTCAGCTGAGAACATCATGCTTAAGCTGGACGGTGGCATTGATCTGAACGGCACTCGCCCATCAGGAAATACAGATCCAGGATACCGTGACAACCCGCCGGCGGTTAGCACGGATGTGTTCATGGGGTATGAGCAACCAGCCTTTATCCGCAGACAGGGGCCTGAAAAATTTGCTGCTGTGAATACCCTGCGTTGTACGATCGGGTCGGCTGGCGCGGAAACATTCATTACGACTGTTGGCAGCGGCACCGTCACCAAAGTGGATGGACCTGAAGGGAACCCGACCCCTACGGACGCAGTGAGTTTTTTCTACCATTATCCGGATGCCGCTGTTGAAAGCCCGCCATCGGGTACTCCGAACCAGTATGATGAATCGGGCGGTAACCTCAACTTCTGGGCAAAATCCGACAGCGGGCTCGATGGCTTTCTTGCGTACGTCTACTACACCACGGACGGAACCAACCCGGAAGGCTCGGGCGGTGATCCCGTGGGCACAACAAAGGTGGCAAGCATGACCTACTCGCACGATGCTGGTGGTGGTTCGTGGTTCTCAGCAGCTGTCCCTTCAGCAGGTATCACCACCCTTCGTTACAAACTCGCTATTGTGCGCACTAGTGCCGGTGGAAACCCACTCGCAAGTGTGTTCCCGACGGGCCCCGGTCCCGTGGATCAGAAACTGAGAATGATGACCGTCTTCGAGGTGGATAACTTCAATGCAGAGACGGTGAGTTTTTTCCCGCACAACGACTATGCCAAGACCCCTGACGGATCATCTTCGGTTATGCAAACCGGCCTTGATGAAGGGTTTCACATTATCCGTGGCAGGGCGTTTCTCAAGCGTGATAATCAGGCATCGCTCTACAACACATTCCAGCAGACCTTTTATTACGACGCCAAACGCCCCGAGGGTGAGGTTGTCTTTCCTGCGGAAAACGACACCCTCGGCGATCAAAGTTACGGTGCAGTTGTTAGAACGGACAACAGTGTGGACGAGGTCTGGTTTTTCATCGATGACGGTGCGGGTCCAAACGATGACGACAACACAGGCACATCGAACGGTAACGGCATTGGAAAATGGGTGCAGGCGTCCGAGGTGATCCCGTCGGCATCCATTTCCAGTAGCTATCCAAAGGAATGGCGTTTTAACTATACCAATATCCCGTCCGGAAACATCGCTGCCAAATTACAAGTCCGTTTGGTGGAGAAATCCTCGGCCGATTCCAGCACATTCACCGGTACGGTTGGTGCCTCCGATGATATGGCGAACTGGTACACTACTCTAACAAGAAACGTAAATGCCAATGGACCGGATACGCGTATGTTTATCGCATTTCCTTCTACCGAAGAACAGGTCGTCGGAGAGGGATATACGATGAAGGCATATTTCTCCAAAGCGCTTGGTGACGGAAAATCTGACCAAGAGCTGATTGATGAGTTTCTCATCACCATCGCTAGCCGGGTTTCTGGTTCCACCGAAGGAGCAGAAGCGCAGGATCGTGCGCAGTACTCCATTGTGCGCAACGAGACAGCCGACTACCACGCGCTCGCTTACAATTTACCAAACCTCTACAACGGTCAGCCGGATTTTGTGCATCACATCAACGTGACTCACACACGCGGCGGGGTCATCCTCCGCGCTGATCGAAAAGTGAAAGCACAAGTGGTCGATATCACATTTCTAAGTATCACAACACCACCCGCGTTTGATAGTGATGGTAAACCCTACGAGGTGATCTTACCAGCTGTTGCCAGCCCGACCGCTGAGCAAAGACAGACCCCGATTCGTGTTGAAACGGACTCGGATGTGGTCGAGCTGGACATCGTATGGGAGCTTGGCACAGGCACCGTCTCTGCGCCGACAGTGCAGACGAGCGGAAATAAAAAAATATGGGACTACACCTGGAGCGGTGTTCAGGTAGGTCAGTATCGGTTTCGTGTGGATGCTAAAAAAATCGCTGCCGGACCTGTGGTCGCATCCGCGCGCCGCAATGTCACGGTGGTGTTCAGACAAATTTTGCCCGAGGACCCCAATGACCCAGATGATGATGACGACGGGTTGTTAGATGTCGATGAGACAACCCCGAAGGACCTCCCCGAAACCAACCCGGAGACCTGGACAAATGGTGAGGTGCATGTCTGGCGTGCCTATGGAAACAGCAACCCTGTCACGCCGGATACCGATGGTGATCTTCTTCCCGACGCTTTGGAGGTCGGCTGGTCAGGTGTCCCCACAGCACAGCAGGGAGAGCCGTTTACTGACACGGGATACGGTCCTGACAACATTGGCGCGGGTAATCAGAAGTTCGATTGGGATGATGCCAATGAAAATGGCGTACATGATGCCGGTGAAACATCTGAACCGTTTACGGACGCGGATTCTGATAATGTTTTTGATTACGGAACCATTATGTCGCGTGATACCGATGGTGATGGCACACCGAATTTCAAGGCAGACCTCGACCCGCCGTACTTCAACACGGTGCCTGATAACTGGAATTTGCCAAACTATGATTTCAACCGGGGTCGGACCGAGCAGATCCACGGCTCGATGACCAATCCTCAGAATCCCGACAGCGATGGCGACGGCATTCTGGATGGTATTGAAGACAGTTATAACCCGGATTGGGCAAGCGGATTGAACCTCACCACTCTGGTTCACAATGGTTGGGTAGATGGGGACGGAAATACGTTGGGCCGGAATGATCCCTCTAAGGTTTGGCCGAATGGTAAGATGGATCTTGGGGAAACCTGGTTGGAAACCGATCCTAACAACCCGGACTCAGATGGTGATGGCCTGAGTGATGGATACGGCGAAGACAAAGACGGCAATGGCCTGATTACCGGTGACACTAACCGTGACCGCACGTATGACGCGGGAGAGGCATGGAGTGAAACGGACCCGCTTAATGTAGATACCGACGGTGACGGTTTGTTAGATGGTTGGGAGATACAAAATGGTCTCGACCCACTTGATAACGGCACGGACAATCTGGGCACAGCTGCACCCAATGACGGTGACCCTGTGGAGGGTGCAGACGGTGATCCGGATGGTGACACATTTACGAACTCACAGGAGCAAACCAACGGCACCAAACCACTCGTCAGTAATGCTGTAGCAGAGCTTCCTGCCAACTCGATCGAAATAGGTCCCGGCACAGAGGTTGTTGTGGGTAATGCTGTCAATGGCAACGAGTTTGCTGGTTGGACATGCGATGATTTGGTCGCATTCGACGCGCGCGAAGGAGAAGGTGGTAATAACCAAAGTGGCGACACCTTCCCCGCTGGCGATGGATTTGATACCTCGCGAGACATCGTGGCGTTCTATGCCCGTGACGGAGGCGCGGATGGGAACTTTTACTTCCGGTTGGATTTCTATGACCTCCAACCGTTTGCGGAGGAAGAGAACATGGATATTTATGTGGTTATTGACACAGGAAACACAACCGCAGGCGAAGCCGCCCTTCCAGACGAGATTGACATTCTCACCGAGATGAAATGGGAGGTCGTGGCTGCTTGCTATAAAGGTAACACAGGTCGGGTCTATGTGGATACTGATGCTGGAAACAACACAACCTCCGTGAACCAGGATCTCGCCACTGCAGGAGTCGTGGCGCGTGACCAGAATGCTGCGGACGGATTCGGTGCAGCGTATTTCAACTCGGACCTCGATGCCTGTGAGTTCTCGATCAGCCGCCAGGCGTTGATCGACGCCGGCTGGAACGGCAGCAGCAAGCTGCGATTTCAAGTCTACACCACACGAGACGGCACGCAGAATGACGGCACCGGCGCTGGTGATCTCGGTGGTCGAAATGACATCCGCGATACCATTTACGACGATTGGCTCGCGGAAAACTACTGGAGTGCTCAGGAATTCATTGCCAGCAATGGAAAATTGACCAGCTACATGCAGGTTGATGGCAATGGCCGTTACCCCGACCAGTGTAAGAGCGCCAAGGTCATCATGCTTAACCACGCCAACCACGCGCTCAGACCGGGTAGTCAGACGCAGGAAAAAATCAATACCGGGTTTAGCACCGGCTGGCATCGCAGTTTGGACGCGCATGAGGCGTTTGGTTTGCCGATGGCCTTACACATCACACCTACCATGGCATCGGCTGTGCAGTGGGCATCGGTTGACCCTGGTGCAGGTAAGCCATGGCTTGACGGGCCGTCATTCAACGCGCGTATCGCCGCTATGGCACAGACCGAAAAGATTAACCTGTTAGGAACGACGTTTGCCGATCACATGATGCCGTATTTTTCGACGTCGTATAATACGGACAACGCGGCGCTTGCCGACGAGACAATACAGCGCATTTACTCTGCGGAACCATCGAGCAAGGTTTTTTGGACGCCGGAACGCGTGATCGATGGTGATGTTCTAACGAAGGTCGCCGATATGGGGTACACACACACGTTTATCGACCAGATGCGGCACTTCTTTAAATGGCAGGGAAGGAACACGGCGATCTCCGACGATGGCTACCGTTTAAACAAGTATCACGGTGTGACTTGCTTCCTGATCAATGATTCAGCAAGCACGTATCGCTACCAAACCATGAATAATGGACTGCCCGCTGCCCTCAGAAACCTCTATCAGCGTAAGGCAAACAGCGGCATCCAGGATCAGGTGGTTGTGCTTTATCACCATTGGGATGAACTAACAGACACAGACAACGCCGAGGCATACGATACCAACTTGCGCTGGATGGCGAATAAGCCATGGATCCGCGTGGTGACGCCGGAACAGATTGTCAACAACCAGATTGACGTCACGCGTGACGGAGTTGGTGATGCCTGGTTCGCGTTTGACCGTGGTGCACCTGTGCTTACTAAGACCAGTCACGACTGGCTCGACCACGCTACCCAGGAAAACTACGATGAATGGTATAATGGCAGCCCGCGTGAAGAGGCTCTTGTTAGCAAGGTCTTCAACATTCGATCGGGCGCACCAGTTGCTCAGGCATTTGGTATGCAGGTTCTTAATGACAGTGGATCTGCAGACCTTGCTTGGGACCAGGTGAGTGCTATGACTGCACCCAATGCTCGGCTTGGCAAACTGGCACGCGCCACAGCTCATGCCGCTACACTGCTGACGGCATTTCACGAGCAGCAGAACAATGACCTGAGCAAGTACTCTACCGGTGCCTACATATGGTCGGATTCTGACCCTAACATGCCACTCGCGGATTTTTCCAAGCACGCGCAGTCACAGATGCGTTTTGCAGCGATTTACAAACAGGTCGAGCTCTGGGCCGCCAGCCCTCCTGCGACAGCAAGTGCAGTTGCGCAGGATGTTGACTTGGATGGTGAAAATGAATACCTGCTGAAAAATGACCGCGTATTTGCTGTGTTCGAGTCTATCGGCGGCAGGTTGACTGCAGCGTGGGCACGTGACACGACATTGGGACAGGTTTATCAGGTTGTTGGAAACCACCTCAGCTATTCGGGTAGTGAGACAGAGGCGGAAGGTGACAGTATCCTCAACGGCAGTGATATTAATGCTTACCGGACAAGCGGCTATAAAGATTGGTTCGCATCGGACCCGGATACCAATGCCTATGTGAATGACAATTACACAGTGGCTATCAGTGGTACTAATGGTTGGGTGTTTACCAGTGCAGATGGAAAAATTTCCAAGACCATTTCGCTTGCGGATAATGCTGACAAACTTGCCGGTGATTATGTCCTGACGGGTGATGTTACCAAACTATTTGTTCGGTTTGGTGCCTCCCCTCACCTTGATGATCTTCTGGTCAATGGTCAGCGAAACCTTGTCGCAGCTTCTGATAACGGATCTAGGGTGATCGTAACGAACAGTTCCCCTGTCGCAAATGTTTCTGCAGCCGTTCACTATTCAGATGCTGCTTATAACGCATCGGCAACGGATAAAGCCGGACCGGCTTTCATACCAGATACTCTCAACATGCGAAACCAGGCACAGACCGAGCAGCTGGAACTCGAAAGCACCTCAACAACATTTTCTATGGATCTGCAGCTCTCTGCGGTTTGTGCCGATTGTGATCAGGACGGCTTGCCTGATGCCTGGGAAATAGCCAATAGCCTGAACCCCAATGATGATGGCAGCACGAATGAAGACAATGGTGGAAGTGGCGACCCAGATGAAGATGGAATGGATAACACCACTGAGCATTTGTTAGGTTTGAATCCGCAACTGGCCGACGCCCACCTTTTTCCCCAACTCCGAATCATCCGCAATGCTGACGCTAGTATTACACTCGACTTCCCAACCATCGGTGACCGCCGCTACCGCCTGTGGTGGTCGGATAGTCTCGGAAGCTGGAATCGTCTCGGCGCGGATATCATTACTCTCGGAGAGGCCCCGAATCTGCACCGACAAGTCGACGATGCCGGTCAGTATGCATCTCCTCCTCACCCGGATAATCAGGATCGCAGGTTCTACCGGCTTGAAGTACTTCTCCCATAATACATCACCATGAAAAGAACGGCTATTTTCATATCATGGCTTCTTGTGCCCGCTGCATTCGCAGATGGTGTGCTGAATGTTGAAGCCCCAGGATACTCCACACGTAGTGGTGAGTATACCACGACGCATGTTTATGTGGACGAGGTCGCTGGAACGACTCAGAACATTGCGTTTACCTTTGATCCACCCGGTGCTGGTGCTGTCGATCAGGTGGAAATATTTACCAATTTAAACCGTCGTGACCTTGCCCGTACGGACAAAAATGGCGATAATGTCCCGGATGGGATTGTTCCGATCGATGGTAATTCCATTTCATCAAGTGCGGCTGATGCCGATCCTGTAACGGGACATTATTACGCGGCATTTGTGATGAATTATAACGCGGGAACGGATAAGTATGAGTTGACTATTCCTGCTTCCAAAACCGGGGCGTACCGTGTCACGGCACGCTACCGCACAAGCTCTGGTGGACCCTGGATCTGGTGGGGATTACGAGACCATGCTGTTGTTGTGGCTCCTGTCGACGCACGAAATATCAACCTTTACGAGATCAACGTATTTAACATCGAAGCCTCGGGTGACACCTTTGCTACACGCTCAACGCTTGAAGATCTGCACAACGGAACAGGCGGAGCTCACAATGGCAGCAATCGATGGGATCTTGATTACCTGTTAGGTCTTGGGTGTAACTGGCTTTGGTTTCAGCCGATCCACCCGAACGGCATTGATGGCCGTGAACCTGTGGCGGGTTACGGCAATGGCGGACCGCTTTATGATCCCGGGAGCCCCTATGCCGTGAAAAATTTCTTCGAAGTCAATGAGCTGATGTCGGTGAACTATAATGGCTCGAACACTCTGCAGCAGAACCGTGATGCAGCCATGACCGCATGGCAAAACTTTGTGACCGCTGCTGATGCGAAAGGAGTAGGGATCATGCTTGATGCACCCTTCAACCACACCGCCTTTGATGTAGAGCTTGCCCAGCAAGGGATTGATCTATTCCAACCCGATGGATCGACATGGAACAAATACGATGAGATCCGTAACCGTGAATCGCGGTTCTTTTCGAGGGATTACGATACCTCAAACAACCCTGGGGGAGAGAATTATGGGGATCGAGCTACTAATGCCAATGACATTGCCCCCGGTCCTGATCGATATGATTTTGGCAAATGGCAGGATGTGAAGGATGTTTATTTTGGTCGCTATGATGCGCTTGTCGAATTTGATGACGGTGGTAGTGAGAGATCGAGCTACACGAACGAGGGTGACTGGTTCGATTTCAGTGATACCGAGTGGACGGCTACGGATTTCACCCAAGGAGGTATTGGTAGGAATGTGACCCATCGCGTATGGGATTACTTTGCCGAGTATGCGCTTCACTGGTTGGAGATGACACGCCCAGCTGGGCAGAATCGAAATTCGACTTCCTCAGACGGTGATCTGTCTGCGCGTTATGCCTGGGATGCGAAGGGGATTGATGGGTTACGATGTGATTTTGGCCAAGGGCTACCACCACGTGCTTGGGAGTATATGATCAATGTGGCGCGTCAAAAAAAGTGGAGTTTTGTGATGATGGCAGAGTCGCTTGATGGTGGTGCAGTAACTTATCGTTCAGCCCGGCATTTTGATGTGCTCAATGAGAACATTAAGTTTCCTCTGGAGAGCGCGTCTAATAAAACCGACTTCCGCAACATTTATGAATCACGTCGCAGTGCTTATGGTCAGGCACTTGTGCTTTCTAACACAACTTCTCATGACGAGGAGAACTACACTGATCCTTGGGGTGCGGTAGTGCGCACAGGCGTCACGGCTTCTATCGATGGCTTGCCGATGATTTTTCCCGGCCAAGAACTGGGCATCAGTAGAACCTTTGGTTACCAGCACTATGAAACGAATTTTGGTAAGCAGATTGCTCATTTCAAGCGCTGGAACTCCATGATGCCGATCTGGAATGATACAGACTTCGGCAATGACCAGCTCTACCCTGTCTTGTCTGGCATGCTCACAGCACGCCGCGACAGTCCGGCATTGAAGTCCTCCAATAGATGGTTCCTCGATGGTGACGGCAACAACACCCAGATCCATGCCGTCGCAAAATATGAAGCAGCGAATGCATCACCGGCTACATCAGATGTTGTGTTGGCTTTTTCCAACCTCGATCGCAATAACGACCAGAGCGACAACTTTAAAATTCCTTCGGCTCTTGCACCATTGTTAGGTCTCGAAGACAGCCGCACATATAATGCCAAAAACATTGCTGCTTATAGTGCCCAGGATTCCACCCGACGGGATACCTTGCTGTGGGGAAACGGGATCACG
>JARFPV010000349.1 GCA_029288115.1 Akkermansiaceae bacterium
CCTCTAAGAAGGTAAGATCTAGGTCTTCAAAAATTGCGAGTATTTCACCGACCTGAAAACCCAGCGCGACCTGAACTACATTAGCCGAAATAAAGGCAATCCGTTCTTTCTCTACGTCGCCTTCTACATTCCACATTACCCTGAACAGGCCGACGCCAAGTTCGATGAGCGATATAAAAACTTAACTGAACCAAGAAAACGATATGCCAAGATGATCTCCACGACAGATGATCGCATGGGAAAAATCTTGGAACGAATCGAATCCGAAGGCCTGCGCGACAACACCATTGTACTGTTCATGAGCGACAACGGCCATTCACCGGAAAACTACAAAATCCGAGTCGACAACCACAGCAGTGGACTCCCCAAGGGGACTACCTACGCTGCTGGAGGAGGAGGTAATACAGGTCGTTGGCTAGGACACAAAAACACATATTTCGAAGGTGGCATTCGGGTTCCAGCCATCATCAGCTACCCAGCCAAACTGCCACAGGGAAAAATCAGGAAGCACGCCATCACGGCGATGGACTGGATGCCGACAATTTTGCAGCTATGTGATATCGCGCTCCCAAAGGTAGAATTCGATGGCAAAAGTCTGGTTAAAAGTTTGCACAAAGAACCCAAAGAACCGCTTCATCAAGTCATGCACTGGGCGTGGCGCGACTCTTGGGCAGTGAGAGATGGTGATTGGAAACTCATCGGCAATGGTAACAGAGCGACACACTTGGTTTGTATATCCGAGGACAATCCGGAGAAAAAAAACCACCTCAGAGAAAAACCCATCATGGCATCCGAGTTATACTCCAAGCACGAGTCGTGGCTGAAGGAAGTCACTCCCTAGACTTCCACCATTTCCTTCAGTGAAGTGGAAAGCAGATAGCAGGAAATCACATTCCCGGGCAAGTTATAGATACTCGAGAGCGCTTGTCGATACAGAGCGATTTGATCACGATATTTATCACTCAGTGACTCCGCCGTCACGTTGGTGTCAGATTTAAAATCGATGATAGAGATGGAATGCGGCTTATCGTTTTCTAAATGAATGACTGCACGATCGATGACGCCACTGACCCACTGCTCATTGATGCGGGTCTCAATCGGTTGCTCGCGTAACAATCTGAACTTACCTGATGGTCGCTGGAAATGTGGACGGATGCTCTCGGCCTCGAGACACTCGGCGACAGTGCGGGCTGACAGCTCGTCGCCCAGCACAGGCAATTCGTCAAGCCATGTAATGCCTTCAAACAACTGGTGCACTGCACTTCCAAAACGCATTCCCTTTCCCTTATTGATGATCGTGCCAGCTTCATACCCCTTCATCCCGCTGGCAACCTTTCTACTTATGCGCGGCATACCGGGCTGAAGCTGTGCCGGAGCCGATCGTCCGACTCTTGACTCCTGGCTCCTGCCCCCCGTTTCCAACCACTTCCCGGATTCATAGAGAACATTGTAGGGATCACCGCCTAGCAATAGATCGGTTTCAGGAAATGGAGATGTCGCTTCCCTTAACCAATCGGCATAGCGCGCCGAGGGTTGCCAATTTTCCCTGACGGGATCAAGGATACAGTAGGTGGCATGTACCGCCCGGGTAAGCGCCACATAAAGGTTGCAGAACCGTTCATAACATTGTTCCGCCTCCCAAGCCTGCATCATATCTGATAGTGCCGGTTCAGCATCGCAGATCGCTTTGTTAGGCTTCTTGAGAATATATTCGGTAGCGCCTTGGTAGCCCTTACTCTCAAGCACACCAAGCTGACCGGCATCGGTGAATTTTTTGGCCTGATCAAGTTCGGGCAGAATGACCATATCAAAACCAAGACCCTTACACTTATGAATGGTCATCACCTGGATCATCCCATCCCGAGTGCTTTCACGAAGGTTGCGGGATTCAAGCATCGTTACCCAGTCGGCAATACTCCCACCCTTGGTGGAAAAATCGTGTGCGGCTGTGAGGATCTCGTTGAGACGCGAGACACCGTAGGGGGAAATATCGCAGGCATTGAACAGGCCTGTAACAAGCGATTGCACGAGCGATTCAATTCCGTGCCGAGCCACCTCACTCGTCAGCCACCGCCATTGTTCGTTCGCATCTCCTGTATCAGTCATTTTTTCAACCACCTCCTTGAGTGGTGAAAGATCAACGTGGATTCGGCCAAATTCATGCGCGGGGTTTTGCAGCCAGCGGAACAGGTCAAGCATCACCGCACCCTCAGGTCCATCAGCGACGACGCTGTCTGACTCAGAAGCTACCGGGAGGCCAGGAAGTTCGCTTCGCAGAAAATCAACCACTGCGGTGACCTGGGCATTCTTGGTAACCAGCACAGCACATGTTAATCCATTCGCGATAGGATCAACATGCTCAATAAGCTGTCGCATGGCGGCGTAACGAGCTCCTGTTTTGTCATCCGATTTAGCATCGGCTGCGATGGACGTTTCCATGACCATGGCGTGACCCGCCTTTTCCTTAGCTGCCACATGCGTGTGATAGTCCCAGCGGGCGATCGATGCTGCGGGAAATATCTCGCTCCACTTCGGATCTGATAGATCACAGACAACATTAACGAGATCCAGCACATGACTGGATGAGCGATAGGATGCATCCATACCCCACTCAGCAAGTCGCTCGCCATAGTAGTCACGCAGGTCATCAAACAACTTCGGCTCGCCGCCACGCCACCCGTAGATGCTTTGTTTGCTGTCACCGACGACAAATAGCGATCGATCACCTTCCGTGTCCTGCATAATCTCGTCAATGAGATGTCGGATCGCCTGCCACTGCGGTTGACTGGTGTCTTGAAACTCATCCAACAACCAGTGATCGTATCGTGCATCGAGCCTGAAATCGATTAACTGACGGGCATCCTCTTCCCATATCTGCATCGCCCCTTCACCTGCAAGCAGCAGAGTCAGATCGGAAAAACATAGCCTTCCCCTGCTTCGCACATGCTCTTGGTATCGGCTTTCATAGGCAGAAATCACGGCAAAAAGCCCTCGGGTTCGCTTCATGCGGATTTCGATTTCCGATCGAATGTATGAACCTAACAAATCAGTCATCACCTGCCCCATTTCAGGCGAAATCTCGTATTTTTGTTTCTCTTCGATTACACCTCCCCGCTGATATTGATCCCAAAGCGGGATCGCCCGACCAAGTTGAGCATTTGTTTTGAGTGGAATTCCAGGCGTATAGTCCTCAAGTATTTCACAGGCCTTAATCCACCCGTTCATGTAAGTTTTGTGTGGTGAATAAGGCTCACCGAGCATTGACCGGAGAAGCGTGGCAGATTTTTTGATATTTGCGTTCGGCAGAGGGCATCCATCAGGCCAGAGACCGCATTCGCCACCCCATTTTTCGACCTCAGGTGCGGTAAGCCATCGATTCTGGTGCTCTTTGACAAACTCCTCCAGCGTCTTACATAATCGGTTTTCCTCCTCTCCCCAAGTTGCCTGCTTGAATGCATGTAAAAATGCCAAGCGCTCGTCTTTGCGTGTGTGTTGGTTGGAAAAAATGGTCGCCATCACACTGAGACGCTCATTGGAAATGGCTCCGTCTTCCAATAAATCAAATCCACTCAATCCGAGTTCGAGCGCAAAGTTACGCACGATACGCACAAAATAGCTGTCGAGTGTGGATAACGCGAGTCGGTCGAGCGATGTGACCAGGTTCTGCAGAAGCGACTGAAAAAACGCCTGATCCATCATTGGAGCATCCGATAGCTTACCCTGCACGAGAGCTGGGACCGTCTCGCTTCCCTTAATGACCTCACTGATTTCCCCGGCAAGTTTTTCAGCTCCCTGAACCGACTCCGCACCCTCGGCGAGTCGGGTCATGATCCTGCCAGTGAACTCCCCCGCTGCCTTGCGGGTGAATGTCAGAGCGATGATTTTTTCCGGAGCCACACCCAGCACCATCAGTGCGAGGAATCGATTAGATAGCTGCCAGGTTTTCCCACTGCCTGCTGAGGCGCGGATCATCGTACTTTGCAAGCTGGCGGACATGATGAAACCAGTGAACCGCGCTATACGCAATCAAGCAAGTTTACAGTTGGGCGAGAGAGCATTTCAGCGTAAAAAACTCTCATGCTTGCTGCTATCCAGCTCTATGGTCCGGGCCACCTCGGTGTGCTTGCTCTTCTTCTATTCATCACCGCACTGCTCATTCGTAGATGCCGCAAGGGCGAACACCTGCCACGCGCCCGGGCGGCTCTCGGTTTATTGACGTTTTGTTGTTTTGCAGCCTATCCCATCAATCAGATGGCATACCAAGGTTCTATCGATGATATCAAACTCGAAGCCATCGTGCCGTTACACTTGTGTGATATAGCCGCATTCATTTGCGGTTTCGCACTGATCACACGGAAACCACTACTGTGTGAGCTTGCCTACTTCTGGGGACTCGCCGGAACACTCCAGGGACTGCTGACACCTAACCTGGCCTACGACTTCCCCCACCCTGTGTTTCTAGCATTTTTCTTGCACCACGGGGTGATTGTCACAACCGCACTGGTGCTGCCTCTGGGGCTAGGTTGGCGACCCGCAAAAGGTGCTATGAAGAGAACATTTCTGCTACTGTTAGCCTATGCCGCCATGGCGATGACGATCAACTGGCTTCTCGACACGAACTACGGGTTTCTGGCTGCAAAGCCGACCGAGGCGAGCCTGCTGGACCTGATGCCCGCGTGGCCGTGGTATATCCCGGTGCTCATTGGCTTGGGACTGGTGATCTTTACCTTACTCTCGCTGCCTTTTCGTCGTTGCAGTCAAAATTAGCACGTGCTTTTTTACCGGATTACCCTAATTTCAGCGAACGAAATATGAGTGACAGCCCATCCAAACCCGCACCCCAGAAGCGCAAACGTGTCAATGTACGCCGCCCTGACGTCATGGCTCTGGTGCAGGCCGAAGTGGAACAGCACTACCGGTCGAATATCGTTGAAAAAATCCGCTCTCATGGGGGCGAAATCACCATTGGCAATACCACGGTGCGACTCGCGAAACAGTTCGGGTTCTGTTACGGCGTGGAACGCGCCATCGACCTCGCCTACGCCACCCGCAAGGTGTTTCCCGATCAACGCATTTTCCTGATTGGCGAAATCATCCACAACCCGGAGGTCAACACCCAGCTGCGTGACATGGGTATCGTTTCCCTGCCGTGGCGGCAAATGTCCGAGGAATATGACGACATCAACGATGAGGATGTGGTGATTGTTCCTGCATTCGGCGCCCCGATGAGCTTTATGGACAGACTCGGCGAGATCGGCTGCCATGTCATCGACACCACATGCGGCGACGTGATGAAAGTCTGGCGCCGGGTCCGCGATTACGCCAAAAAAGAAGTCACCTCTATCATCCACGGCAAGGCAGACCACGAGGAAACACGTGCCACCGCATCTCGAGCTCTAGGCACCGAAAGAAATGGGCACTTCCTGATCATTCTATCCCTTGCTGATGCCGATTACGTGGGCGACTACATCCGCGGACGGGGTGATCGCGACGATCTCCTAAAAAAATTCAATGGTGCTTATTCTGAAGGGTTTGATCCGGATCTACACCTGCAATATGTGGGAGTCGCGAACCAAACGACCATGCTGCAGAGCGAAACCGAGGAACTCCAGAACCGTATCCGCAAAGCCGTGGTGGATCGCGACGGCTCTGAGGAAAACTATCACGTTTTTGATACCATCTGCGGTGCCACTCAGGAACGCCAGAACGCCCTGTTCCAGATGCTCGACACCAAAGAGCAAAAACCCATGGATCTGTTACTCGTGGTCGGTGGATACAACAGCTCAAACACCACCCATCTCGCTGAAATTGGTGAGGAAAACCTGCCCACATTCTTTATACGCAATGCCCAATGTCTGGAGTCACTGGAACGCATCATCCACTACGACCTCGAGCATAAAGCGGAAATCAAAAGCGACTACCCGGGCCTGATGCTCAAGGATAAGCCAATCGTGATTGGCGTCACAGCCGGTGCGTCATGCCCTAACAACCTGATCGAATCCACCATCATTCGTTCCATGGAGTTACGCGGCATCAGCAAGGATGAGCTGGCCGCTTTTGAGTAAGCAGGCTTTTCAGCCGACCTACTCCTTCTCCGCCGTAATAAGATCAATGTGCTTCTGAATTTGATCCGCGTGTTTTTTCTGCCCCATGGCGAGGTAGCACGCCTTAACCCCGAGTAGGGAGTCCATGTTGTTAGGATAGTGGTTCAAGGCATCGAGATAGGCACCATAGGCGTCCTTTTTCTTTCCAAGCATCAGATAAAATTCTGCAAGGCGGTTTTCCATGTGAGTGAAAACGAGTGGCGGCATCATCATGGACGGGGTGATTTGTTTGTCACGTGCCGAGCGGAAATGGTTTGCAGTAGTCACAGGCATGACTTCTTTCTGCTGCATGGCGATCAATCCGTAGAGTTCCATATCATAAACGGCGAGTGCACCGGCGGCGCGGTAGTAGTGCGAAAAATCGGACGAGCGTTTTGCACCCTCTAACACACCCGCAATTTTAGCGACGAACCCCTGGTAGGTTTTTTCATGAAGGCTTTTTGCTGCAGTGAGGTCTTTATTATCAAGCGCCTTGCGGCATCCTATGTATGCACGCAGAGTATCGGAAAAGCTCCCGGCGAGCGTGGGGAATTTCGGATGATTCAGAAACTTCTCAAGCTCCTTGGCGCCAGGCAAACTTTCCATGGCACGGTTCAGATCCCCTTCTGCTGCACGGGCGATGTAGAGCCGGGCAGGCAAGGTGTAGGCTCGCCATAGAAGAATTTGATTCCCCTCAGACGCCGGACGAGCGGGATCCAACTTCAAGGCGCGCAATTCCTTGGCCACTTTCATGGCAGCGTCAAAATCACCTCGCTGATAGTGTGTGTTAGCGAGGTAGCACTTGGCGCGGATATACCCCTCGCAGTCATTGAGCGAAACCATCTCGCGTTTCATCCAACTCTCATACAGCGCGGCGGCCTTGGTGAATGCCCGTTGTGCGAGCAGGTAGTTCCCAACCCTCCATTCGTAGTGGCCGAGCATATGATGCCATGATGGCACCTCAGGACAGAGCTTCACCAGCTTCCTCGCCTGAGGCAGCACTTCTTTTCTAATGGGCATGATACCAGCTGGTGCCTCAGCATGTAACGACACCCAAAAACCTAACACCAATGGGTTATCAGGATGCTTTTCCAGCAGTCCACCAATGGTCTCAATCGCTTGGACTCGCTGACTGGATGCGTTTCCCGCGATATCGTAGGCACCCCGGGTGAGAAATGCGCCAAGCAATTTGGGCTGGAGGATGTTCGGGTAAGACTTAGCCATGGTTTTCATCATTGCACCTGCTGTTTGCGGGCTACTCGTGACGAGACTGGCAATCGCATAGGCAAATTGTTTTTCCAACCTTGGGAATCGGGCAGGTTTACCAGCTTTAAGAGCCTTTTCATCCGCCTCGATCAAATCGACCATCCGGGTCACCGCGGCATTCCGGTAGGATACAAACTCGCCGTATGGCTTCACCAGGGAGAGCGCGACACCGCAGTAGGCTAACATGCAGTCCGGATCTTGTTTCAGTGCCGCACAGAAGTGCCTGTATGCCTCGAAGTCCCACTGTGCATGAATGAGTGCAAATCCCTGCCGCACGTGCTCGCGTGCCTTCGGAGAGGGTGATGACACTACCATTTTGACACCCACTATTTCCGGACGGATGACAGGCACTGCCATCTTGGCGATGCGTGGCTTAACCACCTGATCGATCCTGAACACCTTCGGTTTGATGAGACCCGCCTCCTGCGCCAGCAGTCCAGAGGAAGCGGCGACAAAACAAATAGCGATCAGTCTTAGCAGCATAGCGGAACTATTCATCATAATCTCAGACCTCGCCAGAGCAAAAACGTTGGAATTCTCCATCACGGGCTGAATCTTTTTTTGCCCGTGCCACAATCGCGCATTGAAAGATTCCGACGATCTGACAGATTCATCCGCAGATATGTCCAACAGTTTCGGCCAGATTTTCCGTATTTCCACATGGGGCGAGTCCCATGGCGGTGGTGTAGGTGTAGTGATCGACGGCTGCCCGCCGTGCGTTCCTCTCTCAGAGGAGGACATCCAACATGAACTCGACCGTCGCCGTCCAGGCCAGAGCGAGATCGTCACACCACGCAATGAAAGCGATACCTGTGAGATTCTCTCGGGTGTGTTCGAAGGTCAGACGCTCGGATCCCCCATCGCCATTCTCGTGCGCAACAAAGACCAGCGACCCTCATCATAC
>JARFPV010000470.1 GCA_029288115.1 Akkermansiaceae bacterium
CAACGAGTATGTGTTCAAAGTGGCCCGCGATGCTAACAAGCTCGAAATCAAACGCGCAATCGAACAACTCTTCGGAAAGAAAGTTGCCACCGTGCGCACCATGAACTGCAGTGGCAAGAAGAAGCGTCAGCGTCGTGCTGATGCCGGCCGCACAGCTCACTGGAAAAAAGCCATCGTCCGACTTCAGGACGGAGAAAGCCTCGACCTCGTCTAAAATACACAGACAACTATTCACAATTCCCGCTGAAAAACGATAACATCGAACCCAATAGCGAACCATGCCTCTTAAAAAATTCAAACCAGTGACACCCTCAAACCGCTACAAAGAGTGGCCAACATATGAGGAAATCACCAAAGCTACCCCGGAGAAAAGTCTTACGCGCCCACTCAAAAAGAGCGGCGGAAGAAACAACCAGGGACGTATCACCTGCCGCCACAAGGGTGGGGGACATAAGCGTAAATACCGCCTCGTTGACTTCAAACGCAACAAGGTCGATGTCGCTGCGACTGTGCAGAGCATTGAGTATGATCCTAACCGCACCTGCCGCATCGCACTGATTCAATACGAAGACGGTGTGAAAAGCTACATCCTCGCCCCTGTGGGTCTGGAGGTCGGAGCCACCGTCATTTCCAGCGAGGCCGCAGCTCCCAAGCCCGGTAACTCCATGACACTCAAAAATGTGCCACTCGGAACCGCTATCCACAACATCGAGATGAGCCCAGGCTCCGGTGGTAAGATCGCTCGCTCCGCTGGCCAGCAAGCAGTCCTCTCCAACCGTGAGGAAGGTGGCCACGCACTTGTCAAAATGCCATCCGGCGAAATCCGCAAGTTCAACCAGAACTGCCGCTGCACCATCGGTCAGGTAGGCAACCGCGATCACATGAACGAGGTTTCCGGAAAAGCTGGCCGATCACGCTGGAAGGGCATCCGCCCGACCGTTCGCGGAATGTGCATGAACCCCGTCGATCACCCCAACGGTGGTGGTGAGGGTAAATCAAAGTCCGGTGGTGGTCGTCAGCACCTCAAATCTCCATGGGGTCACACCAAGGGACAGAAAACCCGCAAGAAGTACAAACCTTCGAACAAATTCATCGTTTCCCGCCGCAAGAAAAAGTAGGCGATCGACCATTCCTAATTCTTAATTCCTAATTCCTAATTAATTATGCCACGCTCACTTAAAAAAGGCGCATTCGTTGACCAGAAACTGCTCGCTAAAATCGACGCAGCCGAAGCCAGCGGAGACAAGAAGCCGATCAAGACCTGGAGCCGCAAATCTGTGATCACTCCGGATTTCGTTAACCACACATTCCACGTTCATAACGGAAAGTCATTCGTGACTGTCTACGTGAACGAGAACATGGTTGGCCACAAACTCGGTGAATTTTCACCTACCCGCATCTTCAAGGCTCACGGCGGTATCGGTAAGACGTAATTCTTTTTTCCAAGTTCCTAATTTCCAACTCACCATGCAGACACCACGCACCATCACATCAGCCATCGCCGGAGTTCTTCTCCTCGGCGCCGTGGCCCCGTGTATGGCGCAATCTGGCACTGCTTCGGCAACTGATGGAGATAAGGACCGGGAAATCCGCCGCCTCAAAGCAGAGCTTCAGCTCAGCCAGGCACGTTACCAGACGATCGCCCGCGATCTCGCCGCTTCCAAGCGACGCGAAGCGGAGCTTAGCAAGGCAGTCAACGACCTGAAACTCAGTTTCGCAGCCATGCGAGACGGGCTTCTCACCGGTGGCGATCAGGCTCTTCTTGAGGCAGTCAAAAACGCCGAGGTTCTCGATAAACGAAACAAAAAGATCGAAACCGCCGTCCATGGTATGGTCGCCAGCCTGCGCGAATTTCTCCGCACGGCCGTCGCATCAGACCCCGATGCACGGGTTCATTTGGAAACTTCGATTAGAGAGCTTGACGCCGCGCTCGGATTAAGGCAAAAGCCGCGCCCGCAGATGGCCCACGGCAATCTGCAGCATGCAAAAATCGTCAGCATCGACCCCGAAAGCGGTGTGCTGGTGGTCAATGCCGGCGAAACTCAGTCCGTTAACCGCGGTATGACCTTCGACATCATGCGCGGTAACCGAAAGGTAGCCGAAGCCATTGTCGCAGACACCAGAACAGACTTCAGTGGACTCCTCCCCACTGTTCTAAAAAACACCGAGGATCAGATCCGTATCGGCGACATCGCCACCGTAAAGACACAATAACGCTAACACAGCACCACCACTTTTAGACTCAAACTCTTCAACTAACTAAACCGATGGAAGTTAAATCCACTTACAAATACGCCCGCATCTCGCCTAAGAAGGCCCGTGATGTAGCCCGTGCCATTCAGGGCATGCCTGTATCCGACGCCCTCGACGCACTTGCTTACACACCACGTAAAGCAGCTCACCTTATTGGTAAGACGCTCAAGAGCGCTGTTGCCAATGCTGAGAATAACCACGAACTTATCGCGGATGAGCTGACTGTTAAGGAAGCGACTGTGGGTGATGGACCTACTTTCAAGCGATTCAAGCCACGCGCACGTGGATCCGCAGGTGCCATCCGCAAACGCACCAGCCACCTCTATATCGTTCTGACTGACGAAGAGGAAATCCCCGAGCCACGCGAGCGCTCTTCCAAGCCAAAGAAACGCACTCAGGTTGCCAAGCCTAAGAAAAAGAAGGCCGCTGCCAAGAAGGAGGAGAAAAAAGAAGAAGCACCCGCCAAAGAGGAAGCTCCCGAAGAGGTCGAGGAAGTAAAAGCTGAAGAATCCGTAGAAGAGGCACCCGAAGCCAAAGCTGAAGAGGTAGCTGAAGAGACTGCTGACGCATCCGAAGACAAAGGCAAAGACGCCGAGTAACTCACAATTTAACACTCAAAAACTCAACATTTAATCATCATGGGCCAGAAAATCAATCCGATCTCGTTCCGTCTCGCCGTCAATAAAGACTGGCGCTCCAAGTGGTATGCCTCCGGCAGCGACTACACGGACAAGCTTCACGAGGACCTCAAAATCCGCAAATACATCAAGAAACGCCTGCACATGTCCGGCATTTCCAAGGTGATCATCGAACGTGCTTGGAACAGCGTGCGTGTCACTCTTTCAACGGCTCGTCCAGGGCTTGTGATCGGTCGTAAAGGATCCGAGATTGAAAAAATGACCAATGACCTTTCCAAACTCTGCGGAGGCAGCCAGGTGAAGATCGACATCCTCGAGATTCGCAAGCCTGAGCTCGACGCCCAACTCGTTGCCGAGAACGTCGCCATTCAGCTTGAGCGTCGTATCGCATTCCGCCGCGCCATGAAACGCTCCATTCAAACCGCCATGGAGTTCGGTGCCGAAGGCATCCGCATCCGCTGTGCTGGTCGACTTGGTGGTGCTGATATCGCCCGTGCAGAATCATATCGCGAGGGCACCGTGCCACTTCAGACACTGCGTGTGCCAATCGACTATGGATTCGCTGAGGCAGCTACCGTCTACGGAATCATCGGTGTCAAATGCTGGATCAACAAAAAGGAAGAAAAAGAACAACAGGGTGGTGGAGGAGGCCGTCCACGTGGTGGCCAACGCCGCGAACGCAGCAACAACCGCTAGCATCTACTGAAACATAGTAGCCCGACCAATTAACAAACTTTAAAATAGGAGGATAATAACATGCCATTAATGCCCAAAAGAGTGAAGTTCCGCAAGACTCAGCGCGGAAACCGTGGCGGTAACGCCCAACGCGGAAATACCGTGAGTTTCGGAGATTTCGGCCTTCAGTGCCTCGGTCGCGGATGGATGACCAACCGCCAAATCGAAGCCTGCCGTGTTGCCATTAACCGTAACCTCAAGCGTAAGGGAAAAGTCTGGATTCGCGTCTTTCCTCACAAGTCCATCACCGGTCGTCCACCTGAAACACGGATGGGTAAAGGTAAGGGTGCTGTCGAGGCATGGGTCGCTGTGATCCGTCCTGGCACCATGCTTTTCGAAGTTGCCGGTGTTTCTGAAACTGCCGCCAAGGAGGCACTCCGCCTCGCATCCTACAAGCTCGGCGTTCCCACTCGTTTCGTCGTTCGCGGGAACCACGGCTAAGAAATTCAATTATCAACATTCAAAACTCAACATTTTTTAGCCATGTCTCAAACCAAAATCACCGAAATCCGCGAGCTCACTACGGAGGAGCTCACCAGTCGTTTGCGTGACCTCAAGCAGGAGGCACTCAATCTGCGCCTGCAGCAGGCCACCGGCCAGCTGGAGAACACCGCACGTCGCCGTATCGTTCGTCGCGAAACCGCACGCGTGCAAACGATTCTCTCCGAGCGCCGTAACCAGCAAAGCTAGTCCCACATTAACCTCAAACATTTCCCATTATGAGCGAATCAAAAACTCAAACTCCCGGCCTGCGCAAGACCCGCGTCGGAATCGTTGTTTCCACCTCCATGGATAAAACCATCGTGGTAGAATACACCAACCGCGTGCCACACCCACGTTTCAAGAAAATCATCAAGCGTTCCAAGAAATTCTACGCACACGATGAAAATGGCGATGCCGCAGTAGGCGACAAAGTCAGCATCATCGAGACCAAGCCCATTTCCAAGAAGAAGTGCTGGAAACTCCAGGAGGTCCTCACTCACTAACTGAGTAAATCAGTAATCACAAATCACAAATCACAAATCCTATTCTGCCATGATCCAGATGGAATCCAAAGTTCAGATCGCCGATAACACCGGCGCGCGTGCCGCCAAGATGATTGGCGTCATCGGTAAGCGCACCAAGGTGGCCCGTGTCGGTGATGTCATTACCGCTCACATCCGTGAGGCGATCCCTACCGCCAGCATCAAAAAAGGTGAGGTGGTCAAGGCCGTCGTCGTGCGCTCCGCATATCCTGTCCGCCGTGCGGATGGATCCGTGCTCCGCTTCGATAGCAATGCCATCGTCATCATCGATAAAGACGGTAACCCGAAAGGCACCCGTATCTTCGGGCCAGTCGCCCGTGAGTTGCGCGAGAAGCGTTACATGAAAATCGTTTCCCTCGCACCCGAGGTTCTCTAATCCAATCACCTGTCTCTTATACACATCTCCGAGCCCACGAGACTTGAATCCAAATCTCGTATGCCGGAGTATGC
>JARFPV010000441.1 GCA_029288115.1 Akkermansiaceae bacterium
GTGTGTTGTCATTGAGCACTTCGACAAGGTCGCCAGTGGCAAACCAGCCGTCGTCGGTGAGTTTGTCACGTTTTTGCCATGGGAGCAGATAGGCATCGAACATGCCAGGTCCCTTGATGAGCAATTCACCCACCGGTGATTCATGGTTGATAACCTTCCACTCGTAGGGCGGCAGAGGCTGGCCAAGTGCGGTCGGGATGTCGTGCGCGTGAGCGAGGTTAATAATCGGTAACCCGACCTCGATGATGCCCAGTGCCTGGGTCAGCGGCAGCTGGAATCTCTGGTGAAACGCATCGGCTGCCGCCTGACTGAGTGCCGAAGCGGTGGCGACGACTAAGCGAAGCTCTGGCAGTGGCTCGGCAGCCTGGCACTGGGCGAGACGGGTAAAATGGAATGGGCTGCCGTAGAGCATGTTGGCTCCGGAATCGCGCGCTACCTGATAGATTCTGTCGGGTTCGTGCGACAGCTCAAGCACCGTTGCTGCACCGTGGTAGAGGTAGAGCACGATGGAGACGGCAAAGTGGTGCGCCATCGGCAGGGTCCACAAGACCTTCTCTCCAGGACGGACGTGCAGTCCCTGATTTGCGGCTGTGATACGTTCTAACAACGATTGGTGGGATATGACCACGCCCTTGGATGCGGCGGTTGTGCCGGAGCTGAAACGTATGAATGCAGGTTCCAGGGCATCAAATGCATGTTCGGGAAATCCAGCCACAACGGAGCTCTCAATCGTGAATTGCGCATCGGTTTCCGATAGCGGTATGGTAAGTAGTTCTCCAGCTCCCTCGCGAGGTGAAACGATCGCATGCAGGGCGGTATCGCGTACCAGCTTCTGTCGTTCGTGAATGGTCAGTTCATCTGGAATGGGGACAAAGCACGCGCCGGCATCCAGCACCGCCATCGCCAGGATGATGTAGCCCAGACCATCTGGAAAAACCACGCCAATTCGTGGAATGCCCGACCGATGAGCATCAGCCGCCGTCATATGTGCAAGCAGCTGATTCTTCACCTCGTCAACAGCTGCAAACAGTTTGTCAAAGGAAACTGACCGCTCACCATCAATCACTGCTGGCAGTGATCCGTGGTTTTGGCTCCTGATTTCAGCTACGATATTCACTACCCTTGATGAATGTTAGAATAACAGCGAGGTGCCGAAGTGATCACGGCATACTCCCGGTGGCAGGATTATTGCTGCACTGCGGGCACGATGCAATCTTCCAAATAGAATTGTCCTGCAGTTTTGGCATTTCCGATTTGTTGTCCTCCCTGATTAAGTTTGTGGGTATCCAAGAGTGCCTGTATCATCGCCTTGGTGTCTAACCCATGTCCAGGCCTCATGCTTTCTTCGTCCCGTGCATTCATCGGGATGAAACGCATTCTTTTCCAGCCCTTTGTCATCAAGAAGTGGTTTGTCCTGGGGTTTAGCGCTTGGTTGGCGCAGCTGCTAGAGGATGGTGGTTCAAATGTCTCAAGCAAGGTGCGTCAAATCCTCATATCACTGGGCACCTCGAATCAGACCTAGAATATTCATGCCTAATTCTCCCTCTTATCTTTTTCGCCCCATTCACATATTTATCTTGTGAACACGCTGGTCACTCGCCCATTAAAAATGTAAATTCCAAGTAACCGTGAATGATCCCATTATATTTAAAACCTCCGCGCGACAGATTGTCTTTTTCGTTATCCTCGCACTGATTGGCGGCAATCTTTTGGCAGCAGTAAGCGTTGCCCTTGCAAGGGCCATTTTTGAACTTACCGATACAGCGGCTACAGTGATTGGCTCGATCATCGCACTTGCTTGTCTGGTGATTTCCCTGACCTTCCTATTTAGCCTGAGGGTAAACCTATTTAAGAATAAAATCGTCAAGCAATCCTGTTTCGGTAAACAAGAGATTCCTCTGAGTCCGGAGACAAGTGTGCGTTATGCCAACGTGAGCACCCGCCGCTTCCCTCATTTCACCGACTTTCGTTTCTTTACTGAGACTGACTACACTTTTTCTCGAGGAGGGATAAAGATGGATATTATACTCACCCATGGGACGACACGGATGAAGATTGGTAGCCTGATTAGCAGCAAAGGACCACTTTTCACCAGACTCAGAGCGCTGGAATTGGAGGAGATTTTACCTAAGTTCGTTGATAGGCTCGGTACAGGGCATGAATTACAGTTAGGTCCCTTCACTTTTGGCAATGGCGAAGTTAGCCTGCACGGTTATAAATCAGTGATGCCGCTTTCCACCTTGCCCAAGAAAAGAAGAGGTCAAACCATTTTCACGCTTGGGGAACACGAAGTTTCAGTGACGACAGATTGTATCGAATGCCCCTACACCGTGGCGTCCCTAATCGTGGGAGGTGCCGCAAATTCAGGCTCCAATGCCAGTCCTCCCTCGATGCCTTGATTCGTTCATTGTGTGAGTGGTTTTGTATGGTGTAACAACCTCTCGAATTAGAGACAAGAGCGATCATTGGCAGCGGCGATTCACGCTGCCAATTTACAGATCCGAGCTGATAGATTGCAAGTTTGAGAAAGTGGGATTGAGGCAACAGCTGGTGCTTACAGTTGAACCGATCATCAATTCATACTTTCGATAGGTGAGTCATGACACATGTAGCAACGAGTGGGTGAGTCGCGTTGTAGAAGAGTGTGAGTCAAAAAATCGGGAGCTTTCAATGAGAGTCTTTCTATATCTAGCCCTATCTTTATTCACCTTTGCGTAGGGATTTCTCGAGGTCTTCGCTAATTTTTTTGTCTAATTCCTTTTTGTCGCGATATGCTTTTTGCAGTTCGGCGTTTTGGAATGCGCTGTATCCTCTCTTCCGTTCGGCAACTATGGCATTTAATTCTTTTTGGGCTGCCCTCATGGCGGAACCAGCCGTGCGATAGCTACCCGAACGGCTATTCCAGCTTTTTTTGACAGTGATATATTCGTATTGATACCGTGGGCCTTTCCAGACTCGTGTTCTCATGGTTTCCACCACGCCTGATGTGGGCTTGCTTGGTGTTGTAGAGGGAGGCGAATAATGTGACGATTGTGGTGCTTTTCGTGATGTAAGCTTGATTTTAGGGTCTGTATATTCGGGCTTGGTGGTGCGTGAAACTGATTGGCCGATACCCTGTATAAGCTGGTTCACAGCTATTCTATTCCTGGCTGCATTTACACGGGCTTTGCTACGTGCTTCGTCAGCCGCTATTCTTCGCTTAGCTGCCTGAGCTTCCATCATTCTATCCCATCTCAGCATAGTCATCTGATCATTCAAGGTAAGATCTCTGCGCTGCCATTTTCCTTTCTCCCATGTATGAGTTTGCACACCCTTCTCATACTTGGCGTATGGGGTACCATGTATAGTTAAGACGCCAGTCCTGAAGCCGTGATGAAATTGAACTGTCCGTACGTTAGTGCCATTGTCGTATAATTTTTCGATGCCATGTAGACGACCATCATCATCATACTGCGCAACGCTCAATAAGGAGCCGCTTTTGCTGTAAACAGAAAGTGTATTCCCTTTCCTTACCGTTTTTACTTTGCCATCTGAATAATATGTCTTTGTGACTGTTGGTGATGCTCCACACCCAGCCAGCAAAAAAATCAAAGCCATCAAAGTCCAATGTTGCTTTGCAATGTGTAAAATATGATCTGTCATAACAAAATTTAAGTCTGTTAGATTTGTTGCCGAGATTCTAACTATATGTTTCGATCAATTTTAATCAATGTAAAAATCCCTTTGAGGCTGCAGGTGTCAGGCCTCTGCCCCATGCATCCTGGCCTTCTTCGCCATCAGCTTTTTCTGGTAGCGGCCTTGGATCACGTCAACAAGCACGAGCACGGCGATGACGAAGTAGAACGTTGTCTTGCTCATCGCCTCGACCGGATGACCGAAGAAGCTCAGGTCGGCTTTTTCGCCGCCTTCGGAAACGAGAAGTATCCCCACTATAAACAGGATAAACAGGCCGAGGACCTCATAGAGTCGGTTTTTCTGCAGGAAGTCGGAAACTTTATCGGCGAGTACGATCATCAGCACACCACTGATCAGGATGGCGGTGACCATGACCCAGGCGACTTTGGTGATCGCCATGGCACTGAGGATGGAATCGAATGAGAAAATCACATTCATCATCACGATCAGGGCGACGACTTTCTGAACGGATGCGCCTTTGCGGTCTTTTTCGCTCTCATTGGCTTCTTCCAGGCTGATCATGTGGATGACTTCCTTGATCGCGGTGTAGATGATGAAGCCGCCACCAAACAGGGTGATCGCCGCCGCAAAATTCATGTCCACATTCATCCAGCCGTAGTCCCGGACGAACCACGATGTCTTGAAGGAATCCATCATGAACAAGAGCAGGAACAGCAGGCAGATACGCAGCCCGACCGCCAGGCCGATACCCCAGACACGGACCATTTTTTGTTTCTCCAGCGGCGCACGTTTTGATTCAAGGGAAATGTAGAGCAGGTTATCAAATCCAAGCACGGCTTGGAGTATGATCAGCATTGCGAGGTCGAGTAAGTTTTCCATAGGCGGAGTGCATAGCAGCCGGACGCGAGCTTGCCAAGTCCGCTTGAACTGGCATAGTGTGAGACATGCAACAACGACGATTAGGAACCAGCGCCATTGTGGTCAGCGACATCTGTATGGGCACGATGACCTTTGGAAAACAATGCGACAAGGCGCAGAGTTTCCGCATCATGGATAAGGCGCTGGATGCGGGGATTGATTTTTTTGACACCGCGGAGGTCTATCCGGTGCCGGCAACCACCGACACCGCAGGACTCACCGAGGAGTGGGTGGGGGAGTGGATGAAGGAAAAGGACCGCGACTCGATCATCATCGCGACCAAGGTGGCTGGTGCGGCTCACGGCTGGTGGAACCCGCCGGTGCGCGGCGGCAAGGCGGCACTGGACCGGCACCACATTCGAAAGGCGGTGGAGGGGAGTCTGAAACGCTTGAAGACCGACTTCATTGATCTCTATCAGGTCCACTGGACGGACCACGGAATGCGTGCGGAAGACACCATGGAGTCGCTCGACGAACTGGTCCGTGAGGGAAAGGTGCGCGCGATCGGCACCAGCAACGAGGACGCCTATGGATTGATGAAATCTCTCTGGACCAGCGACACCTGCGGGCTGGCACGCTTCGATACCATCCAGAATAACTTTTCGATAAACAACCGCCGGTTCGAGGATGAGCTCGCCGAGATTTGCGAACATGAAAAGGTCAGCCTGCTGCCCTACAGCCCACTCGCCGGTGGTGTGCTCACCGGGAAATACAATGGCGGCAAGTGCCCCGAGGGCGCCCGCTTCAGCCGCTACCTGGAGCAGGGCCAGCCACGCCAGAAGGAGATGGCGGAGCGATTCGTCAACGACAAGAGCCTCGAGACCACGGAGAAAATGATGGCCCTCGCCAAGGAACTGGGCATGGACGTGGTCACTCTCGCCACCGCATGGAGCAAACAGCACGACTTCGTCGCTTCAACGATTGTTGGTGCGTCACACGAGGATCAGCTCGACCCCATCATCGCCGCCGCAGATGTAGTGCTCGATGACGCAACGCTGGGAAAAATCAACACCATCACCGACGAGATCCTCTACCCGATGGGGTGAATGGTGGGGCAAAAGGTCCGCGTTTGGCCAACTTCTGCCCTTGAATTCCTCAGAAAATGAACATTTCCCTTGCAAATCTATTGCGAATGAGTCTCATTAGCAGCGCATGGCGAAAATCAAGTCATTATGCAAGTGGAAGGAGAAGGACATTGCCAAGCGCATGGATCTTCTAGTTTCGTTGACGGAGGAGCCGACCTACGTCTGCAGGAAGTGCGCGCGGGTGTCGAATACGAAGAAGGCGCTGTGCAAGGCGGTGCCGTTGCCTGCACGTCTGCCTTCGATCAAGCGTCTCAAGGTGGCCTGACGAAGCCCTGTCTTGCCAGTGGCCGGATCATGCTTTAGTTTTTGGTTCCATGATTCACAAAGAACTTGAAACCGCCCTGAACGCGCAGATCAACCAGGAGCTGACCGCGGCATATAATTACCTCGGTATGTCGACTCATTTTGACAACGAGAACCTGGATGGGTTTTCGAAATGGATGCTGATGCAGCATGAGGAGGAAAAGGTTCACGCCATGAAGCTGTTGCACTACCTGCAGGATCGCGGTGGTAAAGTCAGCCTGAACGCCATCCCGGCTCCGAACTCTGACTTTGGTGAGCCTCTCGCCGTTTTTCAGAGGGCCTTGGAAACCGAGGTGCAGAATACGAAATCGATTAACGCTCTCTACGAGCTGGCGTTGAAGCTCAATGATCACGCCACCGTCAGTCACCTCCAGTGGTTCCTCGATGAACAGGTCGAGGAGGAGAAAAGCATCGAGGATATTATTGCCCTGTTAGATCGTATTGGCGACGAGAGTGCGGGTTTGCTGTATCTGGATGACAAGTTAGGTAGCCGCAGTGCTCCTGAAGATGTGGAGTAGCCTTTTGCTTTGTTTGTCTGCAGAAGTGTTACAAAATCATGTTTGACCCATACGCCATTCTAGCTTGGGTCATCTTCGGATCACTCGGAGTGATTTACGTGGCGTATGGGAAATGGAAAGACCTCTGGCAGCCGAAGGTGCTTGGGTTTGCATTGATGTTTTTCCCTTATTTCATTCCCTCCGGGTTCTGGCTGTGGACGGTTGGCGTGATTCTCTCTCTCGCGATTTTTGTGGCCAAGGATTAGTTCTGGGTATTATTTCAAATAAGCCGCCACCTTTTGATGGCTTGACCCTGTTTTGTAGACTGGCATGGTGAACTTCTATGATGAAGTTTTTCTATTTATGTTTGTTGGTGCCCGCTTTTGCAGCGTTATCGGATGCTGCCGAGGTTACGGATGCCAGTGCCAAAAAGTTTGTGCTGAATTGGGCTCAAGCTTTTAACAAGAACGACCCCGATCATATTTCGGGATTTTACGATCAGGATGAACGTGTCGACATGCTTACTTCTAACGGATCGTGGCTCAAAGGTTTCAAGGCGATTAAAAAATCGTACCGTGAGGATATGAAACTACTCAAATTTTCTGACTCCAAGATCAAGAAGCTGCAGGTGAGAACTCACGGAGCGATGGCGCTGATTTCCTTTGAGCATCTGTTCAAGTACCGTATGCCTGTCTCTTATACAC
>JARFPV010000459.1 GCA_029288115.1 Akkermansiaceae bacterium
GGGCGAATTCCAGCTCGACTGGGCGGAAGTTGCCTTCGGATGACTTCAACAGGTCGTGGCGGTAGTTTGTTTTGTAGCCTGTGCCGTCTTCTTCCATCTTGTGTTGTTTGATGCCGAGGAAGCCGATATTATTGCAGAGCAGGATGTCACCTTGGACTTCGTCGGGGAAGTGTCGGCTGGAAACGAACTCGAGTCCTGAAGTTGGGCGCACATTGTTGGATCTGATCAGGTCGCGTGATGCGGTCATGCCGTGACCATAGCGTGACTTGACGGTGCCGGGTGCCATCCAGTTGAGGCGGGTGCCGGATGTGTGGAGGAAGAAGTTCTGTCCCCACTTATCGAAGGCAGTTCCCCATGGGTTGGGAATATTAAGCTGTGCGGTGCGCTCGAGGTGGCGGCGTTTTGGATTGTAGCGGAAGTGGCCGCCATTGGTGCCTCGGTGGGTGCCATAAACGGATTCGACGTTAGAATGAAGAAAGACACCTTCGCCCATGTAGATGGCACCTGACGGGTCGGCACAGAATGCGGAGATCGCGTGGTGGGTGTCGTGATCGTCAAATCCGCTTACTAGATACTCTTTGGTGTCGTATTTATCGTCGCCATCAGTATCGGTGAGTAAGATCAGGGAGTCGGCCTGGGAAACGTAGACACCTTCTCTGGCGATTTCGAATCCGATCGTGAGGTGGAGATCGTCTGCGAAGACGGTGCGTTTGTCGGCTTTACCGTCGTTGTCGGTGTCTTCGAAAATGATCAGTTTGTCGGTGGGTTTGGGGTCGCCGGGGCGCCAGTGTGGGTAGGATGGCATGCAGCCGACCCAGAGGCGGCCTTTGTTATCGAATGACATTTGCACGGGATTGGCCAGTTCGGGGAACTGTTTTTCAACGGCGAAGAGTTCGAACTTATATCCCTCAGGCACGGCGAGGTGCTTGATGGTGTCGGCGCCGCTGAGGTAGCGGGTTTCGCCATTTTTCTTGGATGGTTTGTAGTTAGTCTGTATTGGCGGCAGCTTGTGTGTTTTGGCGTCGGCTGTTTTCAAGTCGAACGTCTTGCCTTGGAGTGCCTGCCAGATCGCCTGGTCGCGGATGGCGGTCATTTCGGCGAGTTTCTTCAGTTCGTCGGGATAGTTTTTTGGTCCGAACGGATTATAGCGTCGACCATAGACGTGCACGCCGTTGGGGATTTTGAAAAGGTTGTGCCAGACCCAGTTTTTCTCCTGAACCGCGGCGTGGACGAGCTTGCGGTGGATGTTGTTCGGGGTGGACTTGCCGTAGAGGTCGTCGGCAAGTCTGCCGGCGAACCACTGGTAACCTTGATCGGTGAGCAGTGCGCCATCGACGGTGAGAGGTTTCTTGGCCGCAGCAAACATTTTCTTGGATGGAGCGAAGGCATCGACAAAGAGAACACCTTTTTCCTTACAGACGTCGCGCATCGCCTGGGTGTAGACCTCAAGCAGATTGTTTTGCTCTGTGCCATCGGGAGTGTGATAGATGGCGGAAACGTCCTGGATGGCAGTGGGGGAGACGAGTGCCAGTTGGGGGGCACTGGTGCCATTGTATTTCTGGCTGAGTGTGTGGTCGATGAAGGCCCTGAGCTCTTCCTTGAAGCGATCAAGCTCGGCGGTGCCGCGCATGGCGGAGTTGAAGCCGAAGAAGGCGAGGATGGTATCGGCTTTGAGGCGTGTCAGCCACTGGTCGGGAGTTTCAAAGTGACCTTTGGCGCCAGATGTCCATGGTCCGGATTTGCCGGACGCGTAATCTTTGAAGTGCTCTTCGGCACCCGGGAATGCGAGCTGTTGCTGCCGGCCGGGGTGGGGGCGGAATGCCGGGGTGTTTCCCTCATCCGCAATGTTGCGGATGGTGAGGTTGTGTCCGGGGTAGCGGAGCTGGAGTTCGGTCTCGAAGTGACCGAATTTCATCATGCGGGAGGCTAGTCCCGCACCGATGATAGCGATGTTACTTTTTTTTTTTAGGGCGAGAGCCTTGGGTGCCGGGCCTCTGGGCTTAGGAGCAGCAGCGCCGCCTGCATTGTCTTGCGGAATGAAGTCGGCGGGTTTCATGCCTTTCTTGAAGGTGTTGAAACCGTAGAATGTGGGTTTGTAGGAAGCAGGAACGTCAACCTTGGCCTTGGCGGGAACATCGAGTCCGAGTCCCCAGAAGCAGGCGTTGGTGACAAGACGGCGCAGGTTGGCGTCGTCGAGGTCACTGGCGGCACCCATGGTGGTGGTGAAGATCTTATTGGTTTTGCCCGCAGCATTCTTGTAGGCGCGTGTCCAAGCGAGCGGCTGCATCGGGTTGTTTTTCTTAGCGACGGGCTCGGACTTAGGGTCGAGTGTCTTGGTGACCTGTCCGCGCATGAGGATGGTGACATCGGATGGTGGGTTGGTGCCGTAGACATCGGACTCAGCGAAGATGGTGCCGACGCCGCGGAGGATCTGGTGGCCTTTGTTTGCGTTTTCAACGACGGAGCGGCATCCTTCCACCTTGTGGTGACCGTGGTGGCTTACCCATGTTTCTCCGAGGACGTGGCGTCCGAACCCTTTGAACCAACCTGTTTCCTTGCTGGCGTTGAATGAGTATTTGAACCACTTGCTGTTCTTGGAGAATTTGAAGGCGTGGGTGGAGGTGCGCAGTGCGACGATCGGAGTGCCTCGCATGATTGCCTTTTCGAACTTCTCCATGGTCGCATCGTTCCAGTTACGGAAGCGCAGTGACATCAGGATGAGGTCGGCGGAATCAAGTGCCGCCGGGTGTGACAGGCTTTTCTGATTCTTTGGATCTACTTCGCCTTTGTCGTTGAGGGAGAAGAGCACGGTGCATTTGAATCCGTGGTGCTTGGATAGTAGCTGGCCGAGCATGGGCAGTGCCTCTTCGGAGCGGTATTCTTCGTCCCCAGCGAGGAGTACGATGTGCTTACCCTTGCCCGGACCGTTGCCTCCTTCAAAGACGAGGTGATCAGCGGGCTGTGCAGCGGACGCCAGATGCAGTGAAAATACTGCAAAGCATAAGGTGGAAATCAGGGTTAAGGAGTTCTTTTTCATGAGTGTTACAATAAGTGATTTATTCTTGTTGGTGAGCCAATCGAGGTCGCTTGATTGAATGCTGTTGCATAGCATACGCAGCAAATAGCAACTTCTTCCTCCTCATTATGGAGGATGAGCTTGGGGAGGGTGGAGATTTTTTAGATCACGCGGTCGTTGCCGCCATCGATGGGGATTTGGGCACCGGTGGTGGCTTTGAATGCCGGGCCGGCGACGGTGCTCACCATCAGGGCGATGTCAGTGGATTTGATTTCAGTCTTGAGGAGGTTTTTGGTTTTGTATTCCTCGACTGTCATGCCGTAGCGGGTGGCGGATTTTTGGAGTGCTTCCTCGGTCCAGATCTCTGTGTCAAACACGGCATCGGGGTGGAGCGTGTTGACGCGAATGCCATCCCCGGCGAGTTCGAGCGCAGCGACCCGTGCGAGTTGGGTGACGCCGGCTTTAGTGACGGAGTAGGCGGCGGCTCCTGGTCCGGGGGCGGAGAAGTTGCGTGAGCCGATGATGATGATGGATGGGGAAAGGGTGCTGTTTTTCAGGTGGGGGATGGAAAAACGGAGGAACCGCTGCGTGGCGGTGAGGTTGATTTTGAGGTGAAGATCCCAGCTCTCGCCGAGGGTCTCTATGTATTCGCCTGCCTTGAAAATGCCGGCATTGGCGACGATGATGTCGAGGCTGCCGTGTTCGGCGACAACGGCATCGATTGCGGCTTGGAGGGCTGAATCGTCTGTGATGTCGCAAACCACTCCGGAGAGGCCGGGTTTGTTGAGGTTGTCGACAACGGCGGGGTTGATATCGAGGCCTACGACTATAGCTCCGTCGGCGTGGAGGCGTTCTGCGGTGGCGCGGCCGATGCCGCCTGCGGAGCCTGTGATGATTGCTACTTTACCGGCGTGAATTGGAGATGCGTCTGACATTTGATGAGGTGTTGGTTTGTTAGAAATTACGAGTTGGCTTGTGCGATGCTGTCTTGCATCAGCGAGATGTTTGCTGGGACGTCGCCTCCGTCGAAAACGGCGGAGCCGGTGACGATCATATCGGACTTCATGGTCGCGAGTTCGCCGACGTTGTCTTTTTTGACTGCGCCGTCGATGGCGAGGACGAGGTCAGGTTTGGCGGTGCGGAGTTGGGTGATGCGTTCTGCGACGACATCAAAGAAGGTTTCTTTACCGGTATCGGGTCCGATAGAGAGGACAAAGACCACATCACAAAGTTCGAGGTGGGGGAGGAGGTCTTCGATGGGAGTAGTTGGGTAGATTCCGGCGCTTGCGAGGCATCCGGCTTCGCGGATGCTAGTGAGGGTAGCGGCCACGTCATCGCAGTGTTCAATTTGCACGGTGATGATATCGGCTCCGGCAGATGCGAAGTCGGCGACGTGGTTTTGCGGGTGTGAGGTGAGCAGGTGGACGTCCTTGAGCAGGTTGGTTTTGAGGCCTGCGAGGAATCCTGATCCTACGGAAATTTTTGGCCACACGGTGCCGTCCATGACATCGAGGTGCAGAAAGTGGATGCCGGCGTTTTCCAGGATTTGGAGATCGTTCGCCTGGTGCATCATGTCACCGGTCAGTGTGCCGATACTGAGTTCAGGCGCGCCACTGGTAGCGGCTTTGAGGCGGTCGAGTCTGTCTGCGTAGGTCATGGGATAAGAGAAAAAGAGCCCGACCAGTCGAGGTGACTGGTCGGGCTGTGGTTGAATTTACGCTTCGTTCTTCAGGGTGTTGAAGAGGTCGAAGGCTTCCTGTGGCTTGAGGTCGTCGTGGACGACGCCAGCAACGGCCTTGATCATGGCGAGTGGGGCGTCGGACTGGAAGACGTTACGTCCCATGTCGACACCGGAAGCGCCGCACTGGATGGCGTTGTATGCCAGCTCGAGTGCTTCAAGTTCGGGGAGTTTCTTACCTCCGGCGATCACGACGGGAACCGGGCAAGCGGCGACGACGTTTTCGAATCCTTCGGTGTAGTAGGTTTTGACGATGGAGGCACCGTTTTCGGCGCAGACGCGTGATGCCAGGCCGAAGTAGCGTGAGTCACGGGCCATGTCTTTACCGACAGCGGTCACGCCCATCACGGGGATGGAGTATTTGTTACCAATGTCAACCAGGCGGCTGAAGTTCGCGATGGTGATAGCCTCTGTGTCGGCGTCACCAATGGCGAGCATGGCTGCCATGGCGGAAACGTTCATGCCGACGGCGTCTTCCTCGGAGATGAGAACGTTGTTGTTCATGTCGGTGAGGATAGTGGTGCCGGTGTCTGTGCGGAGACAGATTGGCTTGGTGTTTTCTGCAGGG
>JARFPV010000607.1 GCA_029288115.1 Akkermansiaceae bacterium
GATCGATAGCATGGGTGAAATGAGTTGAGAAATAATTGTTTTCGATGGATTTTCCTGCGATTTTTTGAAGCTTGGGAGATTCCCAGCCGTCGCATCCTAGAAAAGGGGTTTCGATTTGCATTGCTCGTGCTTCTTTAATGATTTCTGCTACTTCTGTGTAGTATCCTGGAAGGAAGATGATATCGGGCTTGTTTTGTTTGATGAGATGGAGGATGGCGGTGAAGTTTTTTTGTTTGTGGGTGTAGGATAATTTTTGCGGTATCACAGTGCCTCCTAAATCGATAAATTTTGCCTTAAAGGCCGTAGCGAGTGACTGGGAGTATTCTGACGATGAATCAACGACAATCATCGCTTTGGTCGCCTTAAGGTGCTCTTTCCCAAACTTGGCCATCGAGATCGCATTTGCCTCATCAAGAGAGGCGGTTGTGGTGGTAAAGGAACCTCTGATTTTTTTGTTAGTTGCTGCCGGACTTACAAACGGGACGTTTAACGCCTCGGAAACTTTTTTGATTCCTAGGGCATTTGATGAGGCGATTCCTCCGAGAAGCAGATCAACACGTTGTTCTTTGATCAGCTGTTTGGCTGCTTCTTGACTACCTTCTGGTGTGGATAAGCTGTCGTAGATCCAGTATGTAAATGGTGGGCGTGGACCATGTTCTTTGCTGGCAAATGCTACCTCGATAGCAGCACGGGCCTCCTTACCGTACGTTTGTAGAGCACCTGAAAGGGGAAGGATGATCCCAATTTGAAACGGGCGATCATGATGAAATAGATTGTTTGTGATATCAGTTTCGCTGCGTGCGAGGTCGTGGGCGAGTTCATATGCGTGTCGGAGGTTCTCCAAGTATTGTATGTGATCCAAGGATGATCGTGACCTTCTCGTGGGATCCCTCTCAAAGGAAAGTTGAAATTCTCTTTTGGATTCGGCTACATGACCTTCTGAAAAATAAAGACATGCACGTAGTGCATGATATGTGGTTTGGAATTGGGGTGATGTTTTGTTCGGTTTGATTTTTAAAAGAAACTTTTTTGCTTCATCGATATCATGCTGCGCAAGAACAGCAGCGAGAATGAATAAATGATCAGGGTTTTCCTTAAGGTTCGAAACATCGTAGTTGCGAGCGATTTCTCTCAGTATCGGGAAATGATCCCGCAAGCTCAATCGCAACCAGACTAGAGCCTGCTGGCGGGCTGTCATCGTATGATGGTGTTTGATGATATGGTTGAGGATTTTTTCTGGCACGCTTGAGTGGTAGGGATGTTTGGTAAAGGCCGTATGATTGGCTGCTTGATGATCAGGTGCATACTGGAGTAGGTGCGTGGCAGCGCGATATAATAGGGCGGAGTGTGCATTAAGATTTTTCCAGACCTTTGAGTAATGCCGCTCTAACACTTTGCGCGAATCGATATTTTCCCAAGAGGCAATGATTTTCAGCAGGTCTTTCTGATGTATGGCTACCTGAAGTTGTTGCTCATGAGGCGGTCGGTCACTCAAGGAGGTAGGTGGGGTGGTTAATTCAATGGTTTCACCAAGTTTGAGAGTGGCTGTTGAGTTTACTTCAAGTACGTGAGACGCCTTGATGATTGGTGGTGAAAGATCACAAACAGACCAGTCTCGAACACTAAGGTTAGAGCTGTAGTCAGGCTTTGAGCTATGGCCTATCGGGATAGGCGAACTGTAGTTTGGGTCTCTGGGAATAACGTCAATGAGCTCGAGCGATGATGCATCAAGAATGTGGGTTACACTGTTAAAGTGCAGGAGCAGAGATTTGGCATCCCTTGAGAAATGATATGATTCCAGATAGCCGCCTCCTAAGATGTCAGTTGATGGTGGAATCGCATAGCTGGCTACATGTTTATTGGATTTCAGGAACTCGTAGAGCTGTATTTGCTCGTTTCGAGTTCGTGTTGCAATCATTGGAGACGAACTAGAACAAGCGACCTCTATGATGTCTTGATTGTCATCTTCCAGGTGAGGCTTGATTAGCATGCATTCTTGGCTGTCGGGTGATGTTAGAATGCGAAGAAATCCCTTACTATTGAGGTGAATGATGTGATTGCCATTATTGGAATAGCTAATGGAGTCTCGAGATCCTGTGTATCTTAAGTCACGGCCTTGTGAGCTTTTATTAGGTTTTATCGTAGTTGTATTTTCTGAGGGGTTATTCAGATCGTATACAGTGATTTCACCGAGGACTTTAAGCTCGGCGAATCGTGATTGATCAGGAGACACGCACAGTCTCCGGTTCGAGAACGTAGTTTCCCATGAGGCGGAGGTTTTTTTAGAATGTTCCGTGTTTATCAACCGGAAGGTTTTGCTACTGCGATGAATTAACCGGTGCAAATTCGGGCCAGCAACAAATGAGTCATTAATGCTGTTACGGGCACCCAGATATGAGGTGAATGTTGAAGGCTTTGATGAGAGGCTGTGAATATTTGTTGCCTGAACAGTGCCGTCAGCTCCAGCAGAGAAGCAAGTGTATCCATCCCAGGCGAAACTCAGGGCGTGGATTGTTGAATCGTGAACTCTTTTGACCGTGGCAGTGTGTGTTGGGTGGGCATCTGGATGGAAAAAATGAATTTCTCCTGCTGAATTGCCAATTGCGACGGTTCCATTATGTGCAATTGATACGGCCGAAATTGTATCTTTTAGAGGGATGTTGATTTCGCGTAGTTGTTCACCTGTTTGTGGACTTACTATAATGATTGAATTTGGAACGGCGATGCAAAGTGAGTCAATTGTAGGGCTGATCGCCCAAAGTATCTTGGTGTTTTCTGGATTCTGATATGACCATAATGGTTTTTTGGGTTTACTATTTGGGTCCCAACAATGGAGCTGATTGGCGCACGAGGAGTAGAGGAGATTTCCGTCTGGTGAAAACTTGATTTGCTCAATGGGTGCATTGTGTGCCGCGGGCAATTGGAAGATGTAATTTCCATTGAAGTCTAACATCGATAGCTCTCCTTCACGAGTTCCTGTTGCATAAACAGTGCCGGATGGGGCGAATGAGGTGGATATGACTCTGCTTGTGTGGGTGACTTTTTTTGATTGCCGGGTCGTTGAGAGGCGCCCGTAGTTGATGTTATATATCTGAGTGGTATTTAAAAAAGATAAGACGAATAGTTTGCCATTAGGGGATGCTGAGATGTGGTCGGCAATTTTTGTGGGTTCACAGAGACGCAGGCCGTTCTCATCTGTGATAGACCATGACTTTCCGCGCGCACCTGAAAGGATGGTGGTGCCATTCTGAGATGTTGATAGATGTGTAACAGGCGGAGGTGTAGCCTGTGATTTTAATGCAGGTGTGTGGGAAGATGGGTTGTGGATGATTATATTTCGTCTGTTTTTCACACAGAATTTATCTCCGTTGTGTGAAGATACAATTTGATCTTCCTTGAGATCGGTTGAGCGATAAACCGTACGTTGAGACGAAAGGTAGGTTGTCCAGAATGTGATTGTCCCGTTGATGTTCTTCTCGATGAAATATTCTCAATTTGATGCTAACTCGACGGATCGGTTGCCATCTTGCGGGAGCTGAATGATAGTTGAAAAAAGATCCATTTTTCTGTTAGCGATGGCAAGCTTAACATTGAATCTGAGTATTTGGTTTTGGGTAGCGATGAGATGGGGGAGTTCACCAATAAAACTGACGTCTTCTGGGAGGCCGCTGAATGGGACTTCGAGCGTGACTTTTTTTGACTTATTGCTCCATATTTTTATTGTATTGGAATTGGCAATGAGAAGAGATTTGCTGCTAGGGGACCATCTGATATAGCTGCGACTGAAACCAGATCCCGCAGACACAGTGGTGAAACTTTGGTGTTTTTGAAGTGAGCGTATCGAAATGGTTCCATCTAGAGATGCAACAGCAATGTGCTGTCCATCAGGGGATATGGAGAAGGATCGTATTATCGAGTCTCCGTCTACATAGAATGAGGTAAGTCGTTTTCCGTTACTCAGCGCATATAAATGGACAGCTCTGTCACTTGCGGCGGCGAGACGGAGGCC
>JARFPV010000707.1 GCA_029288115.1 Akkermansiaceae bacterium
GTACCGCACTCAGGGCTTTCCACCGGCAGCAGCTTCGGGGAGCCACGCGGGATCAGACCGTGGCAGGCGGGAGACTCCGCCCGACACATCCACTGGCCGGCATCTGCACGCGCCTTGGCATCCGGTCACGATCTTCGTATCCGCGAGTATGACCCCCCGGGATTTCACCCCGACCAGTGTCATATCATCTTCCACTCATACGCCAGCGGTCGGGAAATGCTCCGCGAGGATCGCTTTGAGCGCGCACTCTCGCTGCTCGCAGGCACAATCGGCGAACTTCAGGGGAAAGGTATCCCGTGCCTGATCTCTGCGGATTTCCTCGATTGGGAACCGGTCGTCTGCCAGAGCCGCAAGCAGATGATCGAGTTTCTGATCACGGCTGCCAAAATCCGCCGTGCCACCGGCACGGAATCACATGATCTCGAGCGCGCCATTCGCTCCACCTCGACTGATCATGCCGTGGTCATCATTTCAGACATGACACCGGACTCGTGGTCACACCTCATCACACAACGCCCAAACATCCTAGCTATCGATATCCGCCAAATCCGCTACCGCCCCCGCACCCTACACGCCGCTACCGCCTGACTCCCGATCCCTGACTCCCGTAACCATGCGCACACTCATCCTACTCATTGCCGTCGCCGGGGCCTACACCCTGCTCAGGGGCTGGCAGGGCTCGCCGGGGATGCTACTGCGTGCGTGTTTGGCGGTCGCTACCCTCGTTGCCGGCCTCGCCTACTGGAGCACAGGTAAGCGCAACGGACTGCCAAGGATGTTCTGCCTCCGCCGCACATCCTGGCTCGATTACCTGAGCATGGGGGCTGCCATTATTTTTACCGAGGCATGTTTTGTGGTTATCACCAGCACTCTGGCAGCACCCGCCCAGGAACTTGCTGACGCTTTCCACGGAAACGTCCCGCATCCAACATCAGCCGAGGGAGAAAAAAACAACAACTCGTCACCTCAGTTCGATGGTCAAACCTCTGGCAACTGGCTGTTTAACAAATCCCTGGAGCGAAACCTTCCCCCTAACAGCAACCACAAGCCAAGCAATAAACCCGAGGTATTTGTCGAGCTGGAAAATAGCGCTGATGCCACCAGGATGTTGAACTCGCGGGTTCACTTGCGCGCGTTCGCGATGTCGCGCTTCAATGGCATCGCTTGGTCGGCAGCTCGCACCGCCGCAGCCAAGCTGGAAGCACCTGTCACCTTCCCCCGCAACGATCATAGCCGCATCACATCCGAGCCGATCAAACACAGAATCTACCACGCGGAGAACCCTACCGGGCAGAATGTCCTCACTGTGTTCCAGGGTGTAGTCAGTTCGGACGTTCCGTCGCTAACACGGATCAGTGACGCGATTTACCTGTTGCCGCCAAACACTGATGCCAATTCCGGATACGAGTACTCCGCCACCTCACGACCGGTGGAATTCACTAGCCTCATCGGAGAAAACCCACAGGCAGCTGAAAGCGATCCCGCGTACCTTAGCCTGCCGGATAACCTTGCCGGCCGGATCCGTAAAACGGCCGAACTATTTAACCATGAAACTGACGTAACCGAACGCCTGACCGCGCTGCGACTCTATCTTCAGAACAACTACAAATACTCACTGGAGACAACCAATGCCAGCGGCTCCAACCCGGTGGAGAATTTCCTCTATCTGGAAAAACGAGGCTACTGCGAACATTTCGCCACCGCCACAGCACTGATTTGTCGCGCTCTTGGTGTGCCTAGCCGGATCGCCTACGGCTGGTCGGGCGGTAGACTCTACCAGGAGCAAAACCTGTTTATTTTCCGTGCCAAGGACGCCCACGCATGGACAGAGATCAAACTGGACGGCTACGGCTGGGTCGTCTTTGACACCACACCGGCAGACGACGATGCCGTTCCAGAAACACACAGCGCACCCGAAGGTGAACTACCTCCCGACCCGGAGGAAGCAACGGCCCCAGATGACCAAGAGGAAGACGAGGAAAACATCCTACCCGTCATCTCTCTCCATACGGATTTCACTTTGGGCCGCCTCACCAGTGCCCTGGTCGTGCTCGGGGTCTGCTGCCTGACTTTCCTCGTCCTGAGACATCTTAAAAGGCCTCACACTGATGATCAGGGAAAACCTCTCAAAGCACCTACTCCAGGATACCTCCTCTCCTTTAAGCAAGCATGCGCATCGCTCGGAGAACCCATGCCAACAGGCTGCACACTACGCCAGCAAATCAGCAGGCTGAGCACTGGATACAATCCGCCAATATTCGCCGCAGAATTATTAGAATATCACTACGGCGTTCTCTATGGTGATTTGCCGAGAAACACATCACGGGAAAAGTCGCTGATTCGCTCGATCCGGAGATGGCTTAAAACGGTGTCAGAGGAATAATCTTTTTTCCTCGAAATGGTAGCTGCGTTTGCTACGTATAACGCTTCTCCATATGAAATATCGCACACTACTCATCGCCGCGCTGCTTACGATTACCAGCCATGCAGCCGATTTCTCTTTTCAGAAAAATGACACCGTCGTCATTGTCGGAAACGGGCTCGCAGACCGCATGCAACACCACGGTTGG
>JARFPV010000044.1 GCA_029288115.1 Akkermansiaceae bacterium
GAGATGTGTATAAGAGACAGCCTTTGGGGTTCTTTTCCTCAGGTGACTCTGCAATTTGATCGATCCATTTCGCACAAACCTTGTCAATCACCTCACCTGCTGCATCAAGACCACCATCAAGATAAACCGCGCCCATGACCGATTCAAAGGCATCTGCAAGTGTCGATGCCCGGGTTCTCCCCCCAGTGGCTTCTTCGCCCTTGCCCATCATAATGTATTCCCCCAAGCCAATATCTGTCGCAAACTTGCACAGTGCTTCACGGGAAACGAGTCGGGCACGCAGCTTCGTTAGCCTACCCTCGGAAAAACCGGGAAACATTTCATAGAGCCGTTGGGTCAGAAGCAACTGAATCACTGCGTCCCCAAGAAACTCCAGTCGCTGATTATCAAAGTGTGGCCTTTGGGTCTCATACGCTAGACTAGGATGCGTCAATGCCTCCGCCATGAGCAGCGAGTTCCTGAATTTATACCCTATGACATCCTCAAGCATTACTAATTAGATTCCGGCGCAGCCTAGCAATGAACGGGCAGGCAAGAAAAGCCATAAGGCGAAAAAAGAAAAATGGGGTGACTGACGGGGATCGAACCCGCGACAACCGGAATCACAATCCGGGGCTCTACCACTGAGCTACAGTCACCATCATTTTCGAACACAACGACCAGTAGAGGTGCGTTGCGGGCGTGGGAATAAGGGAATCGGCGAAAAATGCAAAGTTAAAAATCAATGTAATCCTTAAAAATCTGCCAGACTACGACAACGAGGCCTTTGATTGTTTCTTGTTGAGCAGAAAGTAACTCAACACGGGGTAAATCGCCATCACCACAGCAGTTCCAACACCTGCAGCAATCGCAACAGGTCCAAGCATCATACTCATCGCGGAAGCTTGTTCACCGCCAACTTTCTCGAGCCGCTCACCCACTTCCTTCATCGCGGGGGCTTTAATCGCCAAAACGATGCCGATCGCCGCCAGTTTGTGAAGCACAGACAAACCACTGTAGATATTGGAAATTTTCAAACCCTCGCGACGGTATTTCACCAATTTCAATCCAGCGACAATCATGATCACAGCAAGAATAATCGAGAAACATGATGAAATCAGATCCCATTTCTGTGTCTCATACACGGGCTGCATTGCCTCCATCATCTGGTCTTTTATTTCATCGGGATAAGTGGCGAACTGCATTTTCTGCACCTGATCGGTAAATGCAGCACTCACGACCGCAAACAAACCAAACACGAGCCCAAGTCCACCGAATACCAAATTAAGAATACCAAACACCTTGGGGATTCCGCTGGTATTCGCACTCACCGCATCGCTAGCTTGCATTACAGCCTCGGGAGGCT
>JARFPV010000045.1 GCA_029288115.1 Akkermansiaceae bacterium
GGATTCCCGCCTTGGTGGAATGGGTCGCAACAATATCCGGTCGAAGCGTGCGCATCAGCTTGCGCAGTTCAAAAAAGGCGCAGGCATCTTTCCATGGCGAAATCTCACGCTGTAGCGACCCCAATGGATGCAAAGTCACCCCAGTGAGTTCATCCTGAGATAGAGCCATGTCCCCACCATACGCGAGATGAAGCTCATGCCCCATCCCGGACGCTGCCCTCGACAGTTCCACGACGTGTCGCTGAGCCCCGCCAATCGAGTCCATCCGGGTGATGACTTGGAGGATCTTCATGGTTGCGTTGGTTCGTCAGTCGTTGCTGATGGGCATACGACGGCATCTACATTCAGTGACTTACCAATAATCTCTATCGTTTTATCACCGAAAGAAACGCCACGGAGTCGAATATTGTCAGGCTCGGATTCAATTTCAAACCCAGGAAGCAACCTTCCCCACGCCCCCACAATATATCCGTCCTGGTGCTGGTTGGTCGCGGTGCGTGCAACCGGGTGGGGCATCGACATGGAAATAACTCGAGAGGAATCCGTCAGACAGGCATAGATGTTTTCATGAGCCATGGGGTTGCCTGAGAAGTCGTAACATCCACCCGGCAGTTGATTCGTGTGCCAGCTTTTCGCTAGATTTTTGCCAGAGAAAAATTGATCCACCTGATATTTTGTTCCCAATCGGTTAACTTCATCGGCAGAAGTTTTTGAATCTACCAGAACGACTTTCAGTTTAAAATACTGCACAAACGCGACAGCAAGCACTTCACGGCAATGCTCAAGGGCATCCCACTCAATCATCACCGTTTGCTTGCGTCTGATGGCATTGATTTCACCAATTTGCAGGGCGTTGGCGACGAGTTGTTTTTGCTTATCCTCAGGCAAACTGAGAATGTGTGTTAGGCAGTCATGATAGAGATTGGCATCTCCGTGGAGAACCTTCACTTTTTTGCACAAGATCGTGTTCGGCTTGGCAATGTGCCCTCGTAGAGCGAAGGTCTCGGCTCGCAGGGAATTCACCGTTTGCCGGATTTCCAGCGCACTTGCCTGTTTGGGTGGCACGGCATCGCCGAAACTGACAGTCAGTCCGTAGGGAATCCGATATGGCCATTTGTAAATGAACTTATTGCGCTCAAAGGAAAAGATCGAGCCCCACAAGCCATCCATCGCAGCCGGTAGCACGGGGCAATCCGCCTTGCGGGCGATCATTTCAAAGCCTCGCTTAAATTCATTCATCACCCCCGTACGGGCAAGCTGCCCTTCTGGGAAAATACAAACTAGGGAACCTTCTTTCAATGCCTCGGCGGCCACCCGCATTGCTTCTTTCGCACGAGTTTCGGAAATCGGCACGGTATCAAACAGCCTCACAAAAGGCCCGACCCACCGGTGCTTGAAGTAGGCATCAAACATGAGAAAACGGATCTTTCTCGGACATGCAGCAGCCAAGATGAAGGCATCGATATAACTCACATGATTAGACACCAGCAGCACACCACCTTCCTTCGGGACACGGTCACCATGCAGTGTCTTCACCCGGTAAATGGTGCGGAAGACCGCAAGGATGAGTAAGCGGACAAAGTCCTTCGGTAAAATCCTCGCCGCGTAGCAGGTCACGATCACACAAACCACTGCCAGCCCGATAAACTGTGTGGAAAACGGAACATTTGCGGCTACCAAACCGAGTTGAACCAAAGCAGCTATAAGACCTGACATGCAATCCATGAGATTCAGCCCGGCTAGAATTTTACCCCGCTTCTCAGGTGGGCAGATGTCTTGCAGGTAGGCATTTAATGGCACCAGAAGGAAAGCCCCCCCTGCCCCTGCGACGACAAACCATAGCTTCAACCACTCCGAGTCCTTGGGAGTAAAAGCGAGTGCCAGCGTACCGATGACCATACCGATCCCACCAAGAGGCACCAGTCCGAGCTCGATTTTCTTACGGCAGATCAACGACGCGATAGCACCGCCGATAAATACACCCACGCTGGCCGCCAGCATGAGAATGGCAGACGCCTTGGCAAACTCATCACTGTCGCCACCCAGCAATTGCTTGGGAATGGTGATCGCTGAGAGATTCAGGTAGCCTGCAT
>JARFPV010000107.1 GCA_029288115.1 Akkermansiaceae bacterium
GATCGGGGTGGCTGTGTCTGGGTGGGCGGCGGATGCTGCTGGGGTGCCGGTGGTGACTGGGCCGGATGGGAAGGTGGTGACGGAGGCGATGATCTATCAGGTGAGCATGCCAGGGCGTGATAAGCGGGTGAATGGATGGAAGGTGGAGAAGTTTGCGCTTAAGGATGCACCGAAGCAGGCAGGTGGTGAGACGATGAGGCACCAGCGGATGTTTGAGTTTTTTGTGATTGATGCGCCGGGTTGTGCCTTGGGTATTTGGCCGGGGGCGTGGCAGCGTGGACTGAAGAAGCTGAAGCTTGAGCAGGAGTATTTCGTGGAGGGTAAGGTGGTGGATAAGGAGGGTAAGCCGGTGGCAGGAGCGGATCTGACGATCGGGAAATTTGGGATTACCACCTATACGCAAGTGCATCTGAATCGGCCGGGTGTGAATTTGCCGTGGTTTAAAACCACAACAGATGAACGAGGCAAGTATCGCTTCCGGGGTGCGGTTCTTGCGGGGTATGCATTTGATATGGGGGTGGAGGTGATTGCGCGTTGCAAGCGGGACGGGGTGACGATGGTGGGGAATCGGGACATTTCCTTTGCCGGGGACATTCCGTTTTTTAAGCAAGCACGTGAGGGGAAGTCGTACTGGGGGTCGGATCCCTTGATGATGGCGCCGACGGATAGCTTGACGGGTATTGTGTTAGATGCCCGCACGGGAAAGCCACTACCCGGTGCGGTGCTCACGGTGACCGGGCTGGATTTCCAGGACAAAGGTTCGAGGTATCATCAGGTGAAATCGGGGGCGGACGGGAAAATTGAGATTTCTGGGATGCGGGTTGATCGGTTAGTGATTGCCTGTGAAGGGTATCAGGGTGGTCGGCTAATTGTGGAGAAGGAGTGGCGGGACGAGGGGATGAATTCCCTGGAGGTGCCGCTACGCCCTTTGGTCGAGGTGCAGGGGGTGGTGATTGATGCGCACACGAAGGAAGCGCCGCTTCTGGAGATGAACCTGAGTTATAGGTTTACCGACCCAGCGGGCAGGGGCTGGACTTTATTGGTCGACCGGGGTTGTAACGTAGGAAATTCGGGGCCGGACACCCGGTTTACAGCGGCGGCGAATGGTCGATTCACCCGCAAGCTTCCGGTGGGGAAGCTCAGGCTGCTTTGCTTGTCGCGTGTGCTGCGCCGAGGAGAGCGGCATCTCGTTGATGACCCGTATGGTCATATATTCGAGCGGGAGGTGACCGGGGAAGAGGGTCAAGTGATGGGTATCAAGCTGAAGCGCAAGCCGGGTGTGTTGTTCAAGGTGAAGGTGCCGAAACCGAAGCCAAGAAGTTCGAAGGATGCAAATGACTGGGAGCAGGTAGTGGTCAGGATGGCGGCTGGCGGCAAAAGTGGTTCCGGGTCGATTTCGCCCGGGCAGCCGTATGGTTATTGGCCGGTGAAGAACTGGGGGGACAAGGTGAATTTCCGCGCGGAGCTGCGGCGTGCGGAGGGGAGGGTAAAATTGTTAGATAAGGATTATGCGGCGAATCCGGACGCCTGGCCTGTTGAGATTGATGTGGTGGAGGGGGTGGAGGTGAGCAGTGAGTAGTGAGCAGTGTGGTGGGCTCGCCTCGCCGAGGTGACCGTTGGCTGAGGAGCGGTCGTTTCGGCGAAACGACCCTACCGGTTTTGTGTGTTACTCTCCGGTGCCGCCGGTCCAGTTGTTGGTTTGGAATGGAGAGGCTGGGAGGCCTGCGGCGTTGGTGAGGTTGGGGTTGGCGGAGCGGTGCCATCCGAAGCGGACGTGTTTGGGGGATTTGATGTCTTTGGAGGAGACGATGACGGAGTTGCCGTTGATGGTGGCTGTGGCGGGGACGAATTTTCCGTCGGCGCCGGCGATGGTAAACTCGGTGAGCGGTTTGCCGTCGCGTGATTTCAGTCCGCCGGAGGAGTGTGCGAAGGAGAGGTGGATTTTGTCGCCTTTGACGGCCATGGATTTGTAGAGTGGGCCGGAGTAGACGGTGTCTTTTTTGCCGTAGGTTTTGGCGAGTGCCCAGAGTGCGAGTCGGTCGCCGACGTCGTGTTTGTTACGTGGGTGGATGTCGTTGATGTTATCGAC
>JARFPV010000133.1 GCA_029288115.1 Akkermansiaceae bacterium
ATATTTACCGCATTGAAATTGCTGCGCGCAAATCAAGTTTGTTAGGCGTGCTGCCCACCGTGCAGCGCAGCGACAGTCAGAAACGCAAACCCATCGTAATTCCGCGCGGCAATCGTTATGCCACGGTTGTTAATGTCCAGAGAACGAACAACGCAGCGGATTGCCGTCTTGACGCTCCCATTTTACCGCAAGGTGTGCGTGTGGCTCACACATCGATCCCAAAATCCACCACGACGTTTCTCGCGTTTTTTGAAGCGGCACCCGATGCCCCTGTTGCCGGTGGGTTGTATCCGTTCACACTCAGGGATACAAAGCAGGGTTCCAGCCTGTCAGGGCCTTTGCAAGAGGTGATTCATCATATCGATATCAACAACACCGGTGTCTTTCACTCAACCATTGACGATCGAATTGCGGTTGCCGTTACCGAAGAAGCACCATTTCACATCGACCTACACACACCGCCAGTCCCAATGGTTAGAAACGGCACGGCCAGACTCAAGATCACCGCTCGCCGTGCACCCGGATTTGATGAGGAAATCAGGGTAGTGCTGCCGTGGAAACCACCCGGGGTTGGTGCGCCGACACAAGTCGTGATCCCGAAAGGGAAAACAGAGGCCCACTACAGCATCAACGCCAGTGGTGATGCCGCGGTTGGTCAGTTTCAGATCTGTGTCACAGCAGAGGCGACAACCAAAAAAGGTCCGGTAATGGTGTCGTCATCACTTGTTTCGCTTCAGGTATCCGAGCCTCTGGTTACTGCGAGCTTCCAGATGGCATCCACCATCCCCGGTGAGAATGTCCCGTTCGTTTGTAAGCTCGATCACCACACGCCTTTCGATGGGGATGCTCAGATCATCCTGCACGGACTACCCCACGGTGTAAAAGCCGAACAGAAATCCATTAACACGTCCACCAAGGAGGTTGTCTTTAACCTGCTGGTTGCTGCTGACACCCCGAAAGGAAACCACAACACCATTTTCTGCCAGATCTTGCCGCAACGCAATGGCCACGCGATCCCTCACAGCACAGGGCAGGGAGGGACACTGCGGGTCAATCCACCGCCACCAGCACCCAAGTCAAGCAAGCCCGCCAATCCAAAGGTCGCAGTTGCCTCAAAAGAGAAAAAGCCAGCGACCAAGAAACCTCTTTCCCGGCTCGAGCAGCTTCGCCAGCGTAACAAATAATGTCGATGCCCCGTCCATTTTCCATCGTTCTGCTGGCCTGCATAACCAGCATGCCCGCCCATGCGGGAGTCCCGGACTTTGTCCAACACATTCAGCCAATCCTCGAGGAAAACTGCATTCGCTGTCATGGCGAGGACAAGCAAAAGGGGGATCTCAGGCTCGATACCCGTAAGGGGTTGTTAGAGGGTGGTGAGAATGCCGATGCCATTGATTTGAAAGCTCCGCAAAAAAGCGAAATTCTCCGTTTGGTTAGACTCGCCCCGGATCACGAAGATATCATGCCACCTACGCCCGATGAGAAGGGCGAAAAGGGTGGCGAGCCACTCAGCAAGGAGCAATCAGCCGTGCTTGAGGCATGGATCAAGGCAGGGGCACCATGGCCAGAAGATGTCACACTCAAGCATCGGGAAAAGTCCCGCCGCGAAAAGAACCTCGATCAGCCTGATCCGAACCTCACAGCGATTGAGGTCTTCCCAAAGAAGGTCACACTGGAAACCAGCGCGGACTTCCACCGCCTGATTGTCATCGCCAAGTACAAGGACGCTACGACGCGTGATGTCACTCCGTCGGTGGATGTTCAAGTTGTCGACCCCAAGATTGTCGTTGCCAATGAAACAGATCTGCGTCCCAAGTCGGATGGTAAGACCACGGTTGAAATAAGCTATCGCGGGAAAAAAGTCACCGTTCCTGTTGAGGTGAAGGAGGCTGCCAAGGCACGCCCGGTCAGTTTTCAACGCGATGTCATGCCGGTTCTAACGTCTTCGGGATGTAATACAGGATCGTGCCACGGCTCCGCACGCGGGCAAGACGGTTTTATGCTCTCCCTCTTTGGTTATGACCCCAAGGGCGACCACTATCGCATCACCCGGGAAATGCCCGGAAGGCGGATCAATCTGTCGCTTCCGGAAGACAGCCTGCTGTTGACCAAGGCAACCGAGTCCGTGCCACACACAGGGGGTAAGCTGTTTGAGAAAGATAGCGAAAATTACCGGGTTTTGTTAGAATGGATCAAATCAGGTGCGGAAAACGACAAAGGTGAAGTGGTTCTACCAACCAAGATAGAAGTGCGGCCGGTTCAGGCGGTATTAAAAGGTTCACGGCAAAAACTCCCTCTCACCGTGCGTGCTACGTATTCCGACGGCAGTGACCGTGATGTTACCAAGCTGACCACTTTTTCCACCAGTAATGACAACTCGGTGAAGATTGACCCTCACACCGGGCTGATGACTTCCTGTCTCTTATACACA
>JARFPV010000168.1 GCA_029288115.1 Akkermansiaceae bacterium
GCGTTACACCGAGTGGGGCGATAAAGGGAAACGTGGAATCGAGCTGTATGATCATCGCGATGGGGAAAGCGAGTATCACAACTTGGCTGACGCTCCAGAGCATCAGGCTACTCGAAAGAAACTACAGGCACTTTTACGGAAACATTTTGCGCCGTAACGACACCGACGACGCGCATCGAAATTACGACGATGCAAATTACTCACCAGGATCGAGCTGGTCGCCCTCAGGCGCTGGCGCAGGACTCGGTGGTTTCACCGTGGTGCTGGGACCCGTGGGCGGCTTAAGAGGCCCGGTTCCGACTGTGCCGATCGATGATTCCTCACCTTGCTTGAGCTGGGCTTCCGTCGGTAATTGGTCGTCTTTCGGAGTGCGAAACAAATCGGTAGGATCCGCTGGTGGTGCAACCGCAACTGGGCGGGTCTTGACGACAGGTTGTATTACCGGCTCCTCGGGTTCTGTTTCCTTGTCCTTGCCACCACACGAAACGAGCGCGGCGGAAAGGCTGACCGCAAATAGAATGGCGGCACGTTTTTTGATGCTCTGGAATGGAAAGCGCATGATGCGTAGGTGGTGCGTTGCACCTAGCCATAAGCCTGCTGGCAACGGCATGCAATGCAGAAAATGATTCCAGTCGGGCAGTTATGCGGAAGCTCTCGACTGGCGCCGCATGACTGAGATGTGGCGGACAAGTTCGCGGGTCTCTTTTTGCCATTGATCCATGGCCTTGCGAGAAACGGCAACTTTATCAGCAATGGCCTGTTCGAGCTCAGAGTAGCTTTCGCTAAGGCGTTTGGAGAAATTGTGGAATAATTCCGATGCTATTTCGCAAAGTGGCGTTTCAGGCTCCATGGCTGCCATGCGCTCCGCTTGACGGCGCGCCTCACGCATTTCCGCGAGCAGGATTTTCTCATCAGACACGCGGCGCAGGTTGCTGGTCATGCCGAGTTTGGAAAGCACCCAGATCATCCACTTGGTGGGGTCAAACTGCCATGGCTTCACGCCGTTACGGTAGTCATGCTGGAATGCATGGTGGTAGTTGTGGTAACCCTCACCGCAGGTAAAGACCGCCATGATGGCGGAATCTCGCGCTGAGTTATCGGTGTTGTATGGGCGCTTACCGATGGTGTGGCAGAGGGAGTTGATGAAAAATGTGCAGTGCTGAACACAAACGACACGCAGGATGCCGGCGAGCAAAAATCCTCCGAGCGCGTAGTGCCATACCGGGTTGATGAGGTAGGCGATGGCTGCAGGCAGCATGAGCCCGACAACAAGTCCGATCCAGTGCACGTATTTGTGCTGCCACATCACGAGCTTGTCTTTTTTTAAGTCACTGACGTTATCCATCGGAGGCTCAGGCTTGAGTTTGAACATCAGCCAGCCGATGTGCGCCCACATGAACCCTTTGGAAATGTCATAAGGGTCATCATCGTGGTCGCAGTGCTTGTGGTGACGGCGGTGGTCGGCGGACCAATCGAGGCAGGAGTTTTCAAATGCGCAGGCACCAAAAACGAGAGTGAAGAATTTAACTGGCCATTTTGCCTTGAACGCAAGATGCGAAAACAGTCGGTGGTAGCCGAGCGTGATACTCATCGTGGTGGCTGTGGCATAGAAAAAGAACATGCCAAACTGAAACCAATCGATCCCGAAGTTGATGAGGTAAATAGGCACACCGATCAGGGCGATCAGAGCAGTGGAGATCAGGAAAATACTTGTGATCCAGTTAACGCGGTCGAATGGGATTCGGTACATAAATTGTGTTGTGAATGGTGGCCGTAATCAGGCAGCCGGGTGATGGTGCACAGTCAAGGTATGCGCAAGCGGGAGAATTGGTTGCGGGGTCTCTATACTAGTTCCTCTAGGCAGTCAAGCTTTGTCTTGTTCGTCACAATGCCGCCAAAGACTGACAAGAGACACCGTCCACTGGTATTTCCGGGCGGTTTCGCGGATTAAAAATGGCTCATTTTGTTGAGAAATCAGCTCAAATGACCCACCGAGCTGTTTTTTCAGCCATTCAAAGGTATCTTCATCGGGCTGATTGGCCGGAGGGGTAAATTCATCAAGCCAGGTGCATGGCGTGGCAAGCACCAGGTGGCCGCCGGGTTTGACCAATTCCGGCAATCGGCTCAGCAGCTTCTCAGGCTCAGGGAGTCGGCAGATCAGATTTGCCGCATGCACACGATCGAAACAACCCAGGTCATCGGGCAGATTCATCGCATCACCACGCACAAACCGGCAATTCTCAGGGTGAGCGCCATCCGGCACCACGGCTGTCGCTTGCTTCGATTGTTTTCCCGTCTCGCGCATCGGGTAATTGATCGAGCCCTCGGTTCGCAATGCCTCAGCTGCAGCGATGAAGTTGGCGGAAAAATCGATCCCGGTGACGTGAGCCGCCGATTTACTCAGTTCAAAGCTCGAACGCCCCACGGCACAGCCAAGATCCAGTGCCCGATCACACTTGCCAGGTGGGAAGTGCTCCACCGTACGCACCGGAAACCCAATCGCATCCTTGGGGCCAAAATCCCACGGCATCAGTTGCTCATCAGTGCCGTAATGCATCAGAAGATACTCGCTGAGTAATTGATCGGATTCGTAGGACATAGGGAAAAAGAAATAAGACAATAGCGGAAAGAAGCAAGGTGGAACCAATGTCCACCGATTCACCTTGTGCCGAACAGGACGCTACGCTTCCTTCTGCGGCGGCATGACGGGAGAAAGCGATGACATCGGACAACAACGCCGGACATTCGGCCTGGAGCTGGTCCGATCCGTGCCGCAGGGCCTGATCGAAACGGCCGGATCCACCTTTGCGATGTATGTCGCGGTGACTATTTTTGATGTCCCGGTTTGGATGAAGATGGCGATTGCGGCGGCAGCAAGTGTGGGGCTGTTGCTCAGTCTTTTTACAGTGCAAATGGTCAGAAGAGCCGGCTGCACCGTCAACTCCGCACTCGTGGTGGTCTGGGTGCTTGCTGCCGTGGGATTCTCCTTGGCGGCAATGTCGGGTTCCTCACCCCAGATTTATCTGGCCGGTGTTTGTCTTGCAGCGGTGATGATGACGCTGGGGTCTCCCCTGATTGCACAGATTTACCGAAAACATTATACCAACAAAACGCGCGGGAAGTTGTTTGCCATAGGCGGCGTTGTCCGCGCCTGCACGGGTGCCATCATGGGTATTGTGCTGGGCAACTGGCTCGCTGGTCAGGGGCAGGATTTCCATGCCATTTTCTGGGGATACGCCGTTGCCTGTCTGGTAATGGCAGGGTGTGGCGCGGCCATGGCGAACGTGCGGCTACGCAAGACAAACAGGCTTCGGCTCTTTGATGCCTTTCAACATGTTCACCAGGACAGAGCATTCCGAAAACTCCTCGGATGCTGGTTTCTGTTAGGAACAGGAAACCTGCTCTGTTTCGCCCTCTTTGTGGAATTCATCAGTAATCCCGATTACGGGTTCGCGCTCAATCCGTCCAAGGCGGCATTCGTCACCAGCACCATCCCGATGCTGATTTTTATCGTCTTTATTGTACCGTGGGGAATGGTGTTTGATAAAATGCCATTCTACCAGGTGAGAATCCTTACCAACATGTTTTTTCTGGCGGGCATTCTCGTCTATTATCTTGGAGGAAATTACCTCTCGCTCTGCATCGGCATAGCCCTGCACGGCATCGGCCGATCCGGAGGAAACATCCTCTGGAGCCTGTGGGTGACCAAGTTCGCCCATGAAGAACACGTCGGCGAATACATGAGCGTGCACACCTGCCTGACAGGACTGCGCGGCACAGCAGCACCCATATTCGCATTTCTCATCGCCGGCAGTCTCGGGCCGGAAACAGTCGCCATCACCGCAGCCGGTTTGATTCTGTTGTCGTCCACCCTACTCTGGCCTGAGCTAAAGGCAGAGTGGGCAGGAGAAAAGTAGCACGTTGCGTTGTAGA
>JARFPV010000272.1 GCA_029288115.1 Akkermansiaceae bacterium
TGGTCGGTGGCTGGTAGCGTCAGGGTGTCAATGGCGTAAGGTGCGCTGTCGTCGCCGGGAACGATCTCGGTGGTTGGGCGAGCGGCGTAGAGTTTTGAGGTAGGCTTGCCGGGAGCGGAGTTTACGTCGGCTGCGGGGATGACCGATGCTTTGCCGTTGGCGTATTGGACGGCGAAGCTGAATGGTTTTTTGCTGGCAGGAACCGTGTGGATGTTGTCGTTGTCGAGACGCAGCTTGAGTGGTTTGCTGGTGGGTCCGCAGAAAAAGGTGCGGGTGAATGTGTTAGGTTCTTTGCCGAGGCCGGGCAGCTCGCGGATGGTGCAATCGCCCACGGTGTAGCGGATCACTGGGTGTCCTTCGTGGTGCTCCAGTGCCTTGAAGTGCACCCAACTGCTTGGCAGTGGGCCGTAGGGTCTGCCGTCGCGGCCGATGACGCGGACGTCGTCAAATTTTCCGGTGGCGGGGTTCGCCCACATCGGGAGGTTGGGGGAGATGTAGTGTTTTTCACCGACGATACTGGTGTGGGTGCCGTGGGAGCCATCGAAGGCGATGCCGCGCCAGTCGACAAATTGGTCGCCGCTCCAGCAGGCAGCGAGTCGCATGGTGTCGTGATCGTAGAGCATCCATGATTTGCCTTTGGAGATGCCGCCTGGGCCTGCGTCCATGCGGATGGCGATGCCTTTCTGGGCGATGTTTCCTTTGTCGACTTGAAATGTCCAGAAGAGGGTGTTGCCGAAATCCTGGAGGAGGTATTGTGGTTGGCGTTTGGTGCGCGTCTTTTCCTTTTTCAGGCTCATGCCGAGTGGGAGCTTGGCGAGGTAAGTGTCGTCGATTTCGGTCAGCTGGGAGTCATTTTTCCCTTTCAGGTAATGCTCCCGGATGTAGTGGATGACGTCGTATTTTTCGGTGGTTGAGTACTGCGGTTGCGGTGCCATTTGGCCGTAGCCTTTGACTAGTGTTTGGTACATGCGGTAGGGGTCGGCGCCGTTTTTGAATGTCCCTTGATGAAAGCGCATGGCGGTGGGCAATGAGCCAGGTTTCTTGAGGTCGCCGTGGCAGGTGAGGCAGAGTTGTTTGTAGATTTCTGCACCGCGTTTGAGGCTTTCCTTATTCCAGCCGCGAATGATGGCGGCGTGGTCGCTGAGGGCGAGCGGTTGGGTGGTTGCGCTGTGGAGTTGGAATCCTTTACCTGCCTTGAGGCTGACGGATGTTGGGTGGCCTGGGATGCTGCCGGGGGCTTTGGTGGCGGGTTTCCAGTGGTAGTCGGGTGTGTTCACCTTGTCGGCGTTGCCGGTCGAGAGGTTTTGGATTTCCTTTTGGTTCAGTGCTCGTTTCCAGAACCGGACGTTGGAGATTTCGCCTTCGAAATTGCCGCCGAAGTCAGGGGTGGAGGAGCCGATCTTGAAGACGGAGCCAGCGGGGTCGGGTCGGGAGAAGCCAGCATTGGCTGCTTCGGTTTTGCCATTGAGATAGAGTGTTGCCTCGCCTTTGTGGATGGAGAGCACGGCGGTGTATTCTTTGCCGTTGTTGACGCGGGTTTTGCCCGTGATTTTGCCGAGCCAGCCGATGTCGAAAACGAGGCGACCGTCGTTGATGAAGAGAGACTTGGCATCGGCGATCCATTTTCCTGTGGCCGGGGCCTTGGCGATGAGGGTGCCGTTTTTGGAGGTTTTGAATTTCACCATGGCGGTGAAGTCGTCTCCCATGCGGAGGATTTGGGAGGAATCGGCTGGGCTGGCGGTGTGAATGCCTGATGCGCTGGTGGCGGATTTTGGGATGTTTGCGCCACCGACCACGAGTTTGCCATCGTGCCAGACGCGGACTTTGGCTGGGCTTTTGGGCAGGTGTTCGAAGGCGATTTCGACCTCTCGTTTTTCACCTGTGGGCAGGTTGATGGTGTAGCCGTTGAGCAGGGAGATCTGCGGTTTGCTTGCCTGGGAGGCGTTGTAGCTGAGTGACAGGCGGAAATTGGAATGTGAGTCCTTTGATGTTAGCTTGATGGGCCCTGATTGAGCTGCAAAAATAGTCTGATGTGTTGACTCAGCGGGAACAGATGTTGGGCTGATAGCGGTTTGGGCATGCAAGCAGCAGCAGAGTGCCAATTGAACGATTAAGAAAGAAGTGACACGAATAGGTGGATGATTTGGCATAGTCGGTAGATTGTTTTTCATTGGGCAAACCAATGCAATGGTGTTGTGCTAAATACGTTTTAAATCGAGAGCTTCTCTCGCAGCGAGTGTTTTTTGCACAAATACCATGTATAGAGTCGCTGACCCTGAAATGATGCGGTTTTTGTTCTCCATAATGGCTATCGGGCTGATCTCAACTGCAGCTGCTGAAAATGTAGATTCCTCTGCCAAGAAGAAGACCCCTGCCTCTTCGGTCGGGCAGTTACTTCAAGATAAGGATGGCAAGCTGTCAAAACTTGCCGAGTCACTGCTGGGGAAGAACGGAGGTGATCGTTTGTTCTACTTTCCTACGAAAGATCAACCATACACGCCTAAGAAATACGGCTACAAGTATGAGAATGTCAGGTTTAAGTCCGCAGATGGCACAGAACTGCATGGCTGGTTTTTGCCAGCACATCAGGGAGTCAAAAAAGCAAAAGCGACCATAGTTTTCTCGCATGGCAATGCGGGTTCACTGGCATACCATCTTGGATTTGTGAGCTGGTTGGTTGTCGAGCAATACAATGTGTTGATGTATGATTACCGGGGGTTTGGTCAGTCAAAGGGGCAGCTGTCGCGTAAGGGTATCGTTGAGGATGTGCAGGCGGCATTTAAGTATGTAGTCACACGCAAGGACGTGGACCCCAACAAATTGATTTCCTTTTCTCACAGCCTGGGGGGTGCCAAAACGATTACTTCGATAGGAATGAACCCCATCAAAGGATTGCGCGCGGTAATTACCGATAGCGCATTTGCATCATACAAGCAGATGGCAGTCATTAAGGGAGGACAGGTAGGGGCCAATCTG
>JARFPV010000319.1 GCA_029288115.1 Akkermansiaceae bacterium
CTCGATAACACCGTCGTCATCTTCATGTCCGATAATGGCATGACTCACAATGGATCCGGAAAAATCGGCAGCATCATTGGAAAAAACACCAACGGCAAACAAATGCATGTGTATAACGCTGGCATGAGAGGAACCAAGGGAACAGCCGATGAAGGAGGTGTTCGCGTTCCCTTTTTCATCCGCTGGGATAACAAAATCAAAGCCGGACATGATGTCGGCACACTTGCTGGGCACATCGATTTATTACCCACTCTCGGCTCACTCGCCGGCGCTAAACTCCCCAAAAAACTTGTCAATCAAATCGAAGGACGAAGCCTACTCCCGCTCATCACAGGTGAAGACGCAAACTGGAAAGACCGGTATTTTTTCACCCACCAAGGACGTTGGAAAACAGGTGCAGATCCTGATCAATTTAAGTGGCAAAGCTTCGCCGTTAGAAACCAGGAATATCGGCTAGTAGCCAGAGGCAACGTGGAGAAGAATGGCAAGCTAGAGCTCTTCCATATCCCCTCTGATCCAGGGCAAAAAACTGATATTGCTGCCGATAAGCCCGAGCTGGTCAAGGCCATGCGCACCGCCTACGACAAGTGGTGGGAAAATACCAGACCTCTCATGGTGAACGAAAATGTCCCCATGTCCAAAACCAAGCCCTACCACGTGTGGTACCACCAGCAGGACAAGACAGACGGCATTCCCGTATGGACACCACCTGAATTATAGCAACACGCTTGCAGAACCAGAGATTGACGCAGGCTTTCTCTTGCCCCTTTTAGGCATCCAGCTCTAATGCGGCTTTCTCCGCTGCGGTCTTAGCCTCACCCTTGTTTTTCTTGCTAGCGTCGTCTGCCGTAGTCAGGCGCATGCCCACAGGCTTGGAAACACCGAAGTCTTCCATGGTGACACCATACATCACATCGGCGCGTGCCATGGTGCGCTTACTATGGGTCACAATGATGAACTGCGAGTTATCGATGAACTTGTCTAGCACACGGAGGAAACGTCCAATGTTTGCCTCGTCGAGTGGAGCGTCCAGTTCGTCGAGCACACAGAACGGGCTTGGCTTGATCTGATAGATCGAAAACAGAAGTGCCACTGCTGTCATCGAGCGTTCTCCACCGGAGAGCAGACTGATGGACTGAAGTTTTTTACCCGGAGGCTTAGCAATAATGTCGATTCCACTCTCGAGAGGGTCATCCTCATCAACCAGAATCAGGTTTGCTATCGCTTTGTCACCAAAGAGCACTTTGAACATCTCCTTGAAGTTCTTCGCGACCTGAGTGAAGGTTTCTGTAAAGCGTTTCTTAGTTTCTACGTTGATACGCTCGATCACGGTAATGAGTTCGGTCTTGGAATTAACCAGGTCATCGTGCTGACTGCGCAGGTTGTTGTGCAGGTCTTCGAGTTCCTCAAACTCCTCGATAGCATCCACGTTGACCGGCCCCATGGAATCGACCTTACGCTTCAGATCGACCGTGACTTTCTCAACGAGATCCCAATCTGGTCCGGAATCGCCTGGCAACTCGGCATCTTTTTCGGATGAAGATTCGTCGTGATTCACGCCGATGGCAGCTGCATCTTGCGCGCCTTCGGATCCGGCGGCTTCCTTCTCGGCGCGACGTTTTTCCTGACGTTCGTATTGTTTGGCACGTTCTTGCAGGCAAGTGAGCAGTGCGTGGGAATCTGGTCTGAAGTGCTCCAGCTCGACCTGGTGACGCTCCATCACGCTTTCATTGAGACTTTCCAGGCGCAGGCTTATCTTGGTAGAGGCCACTTCCTCACGACCTTTTTGTTCGGTAATTTTTGAGCACTCGTGGCGCAGCTCGGAAAGCTCTTTCTCACTTACCTCAATGGCCTTGTGCAGCTCACCACGGCTGGCGGCGGCATCTTCAAGGGTCTGCTCGAGAGTTTTTGCCTCGGCTGTATGGGTTTCGATCGTCTCGGCAAGCCCCGCATTCTCAGCAACTGCTGCTTCCATGCGCTCTTTGAACGATGCGATTTCTTCGTCGCGCCGGCTACTCAGCTGGCGAAGCTCCTCAAGACGTGCCGCCATGGGAGAGCGCTGCTGTTCGGCAGCTTCCAATGCCTGGCGCTCGACGGCGAGGCGAGTGCGGAACTCCTGGAGCTGGGAAACCGCTTCGTTTTCACGCCGGCTTGCTTCCTCAAGCTCTCCTGTGAGTTTAATTTGATCGGCCTCAAGTTGTTCCAGACGAGCGCGGGCCGTTCCTAGGTCGGACTCTAGCTGTTCATGTCCTTCAAGCGCATTTTTCTCACGTTCTTTGATATCGTTGGCTTCCCACTCGACACTGGAGATCTTGCTTTCGAGCGACTCCACCTCACGTGACGCCAGAGTAAGCTGACCTTGGAGGGTAGATTCCTCAACTCGTGCTTTCTGAAGTCGTTCACGGGCGGCCTCGGCAGCCTCGCGTTGTTCGGCAACGGTTGTTTCAAGCTCCGCAAGGGCCTGTCGCGCATCCTCATCGGCGGTTTCCAGCTCGGCGACTTCTGTTTCCAGCGCACGCACTTCATTTTGACGCTCTAACACAGAATTCTGATCACCACTACTGACACCACCTAGAACCAAACCTTCGGGAGTGCAAACATCCCCGCGCATCGTCACAATGGTGACATCCGGCAGGTCTTTCCTCATTTCAACCGCAGTAGACAGATCATCAACAATCAGCACCTTGGATAACAGACTTTCCACGACCGATGCGACTTTGCTATCGGACTTCACACGATCCATTGCCCAAGACTTGGCACCATCAGGCACGGTCATCATTTGGCCTGCAGAGTCGGGCGTCACAAAGTCTTCCGGAATGATTGCGGCCTCACCGAGTTTTTTCTCGGTGAGTCGGTCAATGATCGCCTGGGCGTATTCTGAATTCGTTACCAGCACAGCCTGCAGATGAGAACCGAGAGCGGCTTCAACAGCAGCGGTGTAGCCATCCTCCACCTCGATCAAACCCGCAAGCACGCCACGCACGCCATTGTTAAAGAATTCAGGCTCATCAAGCCCTTTGAGAACCGATTGTGTCCCTTTCTGGAAACCTTCACCAGAATCGACGAGTTGTTTGAGAACATCGAGACGGGACGATGCACGTGCGAGTTCCTTGTGTGCGTTCGCTGTCTGCTGACGAGTGGCATCGAGGTCGCCACGGCTATGTTGAAATGCCCGCTCAGTGGATTCTTTTTCCTCCTCGAGAGTCGCCAGCTTACTGCGGCGCGACTCAAGCTCAGATGAAAATTTTTCCTGCTCCAGCACCGCTTCCTCATGCTCAGTCTGCAGACGCTCGTTCTCCTCGGTAAGTTTACGAGTGCGCTCCCGGCTGTTTTCCATCTGGGAGAGTGTGCTTTCGATCTTTGCCTGATTCGCGGCAATCACCGATTGGGTGTTATTCGCTTCCACTCGCAGTTCACGGAGGATCGTTTCCTTCTCCTCCCGCTCCGCGCGCTGGGTTGATGCACGCTTCTCATGTTCGGCAAGCTGCTCTTTCTGGGTGTCTACGCGACTCGTCAGTTCGGCGAAGTTTTTCTCAACTTCCTCGAAGTCAAATTGCTGCTGTCGAAGCTTGTCCTGGGCATCTTCAATGTCGCTCTTATTCTGGCTGACACGCGCTTCCAGCTCGGACTGGCGCTCCTTATTGAAGGCGATTCTACTTTCAGCGGCACTGGCTGAGTTAGTGTGGTGGTTCAGTTGCTGGCGAATTTCGGACAGCTCGGCCTCAAGGCTCTGGGCCGCGTCACGTGCCTTCACAACGGCTTCCTCTTTTTCAGGCAGACCCACCTCAAGCTCATGCTCGCGCACTTCGAGTGAATGGATTGAGTTCTGAAGCTCTTCAAGCTCTGCTGAGAACTCCGTGTACTTGCGATGACTGAGGTGTGTATCCAGGATCTTCACATCGGTAGCGAGTTCCTGATAGCGGCGCGCCTTGGCAACCTGTCGCTTCAGGGAATTCATCCGGCGTTCCTGCTCGGCAAGCACATCGGAAACACGAAGCAAATTCGCCTCCGTGTATTCCAGCTTGCGTAGCGCCTCTTTCTTTTCCTTTTTAAACTTAGTAATGCCTGCTGCTTCCTCGAAAACAGTGCGTCGATCCTCCGGTTTGGAACTGAGAAGCATGTCAATCTTACCCTGCTCCATGATTGAGTAGGACGTCCGACCAATACCCGTGTCCATGAACAGCTCGTGGATGTCGCGCAGTCGACAAAGGCTACCATTGATACGATACTCGGACTTTCCATCACGGAACACACGGCGTGTGATCGCCACCTCATTGTAATCCACATTGAGTGTTTTTTCGCAATCAGCCAGGGTCATGGTGACCTCTGCCATGCTCAGTGCGGCACGCGCCTTGCTCGTGCCGCTTTTATCCGTGCCATTAAAAATCACGTCCGCCATTTCACCCCCACGCAGGGCTTTGGCTGATGTTTCCCCGAGCACCCAGCGGATGGCATCGACTACATTTGACTTTCCACAACCGTTTGGACCAACGATGCCAGTGACACCATTAGGGTGAAACTCAAATTGTGTCTTGTCGGCAAAGGATTTGAATCCATGGAGATCGAGTGATTTTAGATACATGGTAGTAGGATTGCTTGATGAATGAATAAGGGTGATGATCAAGGAACGGGCTGTTCCGCATATAGCTTCTCCGCAGTATAATCCCCGATGACTCGCAACCAAGACAAATACGCCAAAAACATCCTATATGGTGGTTTTTTAATCATTAGATACAATATATTGTATAATTAGGTGGTTAAGGAAAGCTAATCATTTCGCGCCACACTTGGAAAAAAACACCTCAATTCGATGTCATTCCGAGCTTGTCCATAGGACGAATCGCCCGTAGCAAAGGGCATGGAGCTCACCCACACATGGCTCGGCAAGGGCATCACCTACCAACAGGGTCTTGATGTGCAGCAGAAAGCCGTCGAATCGATCCTCAATGGCGAGAGCGGCAACCAGGTCTTTTCACTGGAACATGAGCCCATTTACACGATCGGGCGCACCCGCGACCAGAGTTCTCTCGGGGAGAGCACCGCACTGCTTCCCCACCC
>JARFPV010000430.1 GCA_029288115.1 Akkermansiaceae bacterium
AGGTGTAAACAGGCGGCCTTCAACACCACTCAGAGCCATCAACGGCAAAAACACTAGAATGATGAGCACAGTTGCGTAAAGAATGGACGACCTTACTTCGCTTGACGCTCGGGCAATGACCTCCAGTCTAGGCAGAGGCTCTTCTAGTGCAGCATTCTCGCGCAGCCTACGGAATACATTTTCCACGTCTACAATGGCGTCATCAACGACCATACCAACAGCTACTGCCAGTCCACCCAGAGTCATGGAATTGACCGTGAGGCCGAATAGATCAAACACCAAAATGGTAATGCCCAGAGACAGGGGGATAGCGGTGAGAGTGATCGCCGTAATACGGAAATTAAGCAAAAACAGGAAAAGAATAACTGCCACCATGATGGCTCCGTCCCGCAGTGCTTCGATCAGGTTGTCAATCGACAGGTTGATGAATTCTTCCTGCCGGTATAAGGGAACCAGCTCGGCTCCTTCAGGCAAAGACTTTTGCAGTTCTTCAAGAGCTATATCTACTTCCTTGCTTAGGGCAATCGTATCAAACCCCGGTGCCTTGCGGATGCTCAGAATCACGCCGCGTGTTCCCAGGTTTCCATCAGCGTCGGGTTCCCGCCCACCCACGCCAAAACCGGCATCACCCCGCATAGGTTCAATGTCCCACTTGACATCAGCCACATCCCGGATGTGAACGGGACTGTCGTTCCGGTAAGCAATAACTGTTGCAGCAATGGTGTCTGCGTCCGTTGTCATGGCGAGATTTCGCACCATAATTTCTTCAGACCTCTCTGTGAGAAAGCCGCCGGTAGTATTCTTGACCGCTTCCGCTGCTGCATCACGCAGCTGTTCGTAAGTAATCTGATGCAGCAGCATTCTTTCAGGATCAGGCTGCACTTGCATTTGTTTGACACCTCCACCCATGGATAAAACCTCTGCAATGCCAGGAATCGATTGGATTCTTCTGGCGACGACCCAGTCTGCGAGCACCCGCAAATCCCGTGGCGATGATTGATGGGTGGGATCACGTAACCCCACAAGCATGATGTCTCCCATTAATGATGTAACCGGAGTCATATACGGCGTAATCCCTTCCGGTAGTTGCTCATTCACGCCCATGAGACGTTCTTGCACGAACTGGCGAGCCTTGTAGATATCTGTCCCCCAATCAATCTAAATGAAGATCAATGATAGACCGATATCATTGGTTGTACGGATACGATCCACGCCGGTCACCCCCATAAGTGAGTTTTCCAGTGGGATGGAGACTAACGTCTCGACTTCCTCTGGCGAATAGCCCTGTGCTTC
>JARFPV010000546.1 GCA_029288115.1 Akkermansiaceae bacterium
TTTTTTATCAACGAGCTCGAAGATGTCCTTGCCGTGGTACTTGGCGAGGGCTGGTTTGGGGTCGAAGAGGTCGACTTGGGACGGGCCGCCAGACTGGAACAGGTAGATGACGCGTTTGGCGCGCGGTGCGTGGTGGGATTCGGGTCGTCCTTGTTTGCCGGCTTTGCTGTGAGCGGCCTGCATTCCTGCCAGTGCCATGCCACCTAGTCCTGCAGCGCCGAGTTTGAGCATCCGGCGGCGGTCCATGTTGTGCAGTGCTGATTGAATTTCATCCATGGCTTTACTTGCGGGTGACGGTTTCGCTGAGGTTCATCATTGCCAGGCAGATGTCGGTGAGTGCTGCGAGCTGGGGGCGGTCGATGGTCGGCTCGGTTGGGGAGCTGCCGATAGAGAGAAGCTTGTCGGCGCTGGCCGGTTCTTTTTGATAGTGGGCCAGGCGGTCGCGGTGCAGGTTTTTGAGGGTGGTAAGTTCCTTGTCGCTGGGTTTGCGGGTCAGGACGTGTTGGAATGAGCGGGTTACCTGGGCGTCAGAGTCTTGCTTCAGAATGCGTTCGGCGAGTTTGCGTGCGGCTTCGATGTAGGTGGGATCGTGCAGGGTGGCGAGTGCTTGCAGCGGGGTGTTGGTGGTCGGGCGTTCAACGGTGCATACGTCGCGGTTAGGAGCGTCGAAGACAGCCATGCCAGGGTGCATGGCGGCGCGGCGCCAGTAGGTGTAGAGGCTTTTTCGATAGAGGTCGGGGCCGGTGCTGAGCTTGTAAACCTCGGCGTGGCTTTTGGGTGCGTTCAGATCCTCCCAGATGCCGGCGGGTTGGTAGGGACGGACGCTAGGGCCGCCGACTTTTCGTGTGAGTAGCCCACTGACGGCGAGTGCCTGGTCGCGGATGGTTTCTGCGGGGAGTCGGAACGATGGGCCGCGTGCGAGCAGGCGATTGTCTGGGTCGTCGAGTTCGCTGCGATGGCGTGAGTCTTGTCGGTAAGTTGAGGAGAGCACGATTTGCCGGATCAGGTGGTGCATGTCCCAGTTGTTTTCCCGGAAGTCGGTTGCCAGCCAGTCGAGGAGATCAGGGTGGCTCGGGCGATCGCCTTGCAGGCCGAAGTTGTCCGGTGTCTTGACCAGACCGATGCCGAAGAACTGCTGCCAGATGCGGTTCACGGTTACGCGGGCGAAGAGTGGGTTTTCGGGAGCGGTGAGCCATTGGGCGAGGCCGAGTCGGTTTTTTGCATAGCCCTCGAATTTGGGCAGCACTTCCGGTGTGCGTGTGGTGACTTTTTCTCCCGGTTGGTCAAACTGGCCCTGCTTCAGGATGAAGGTTTCCCGGGGTTTCTCCTTCATGATCATGACCAGGGGGGCTGTTTTATCGCCTGGTTTAATGCTGATATAGGGGGCAGCGGTTTTTTGTTTGCGACCGTTTTCTCCGGGTGCGCCAACTTCGGCGCTGGTGTTAAAGAAGGCGTAGAATGAATAGTAGTCGCCGATAGAGATAGGATCGTATTTGTGGTCGTGGCAACGGCAGCAATCCATGGTGAGTCCGAGGACGAGGGTGCCGGCGGTGGTGGTTTTGTCGTTGGCGGAGGTGACACGGTCTTCCTCGTCGATGATGCCACCTTCGATCGAGTATCCGTGGTTGCGGTTGAAGCCGGTGGCGATGAGTTGCTGCTGGGTTGGTTTTTCTAACAAATCGCCTGCAAGCTGCTCGGTGACGAACTGATCGTAGGGCATGTTCTGGCGGAATGCGCCGATCACCCAGTCGCGCCACGGCCACATGGTGCGGGCGTTATCGAACTGGTAGCTATTGCTGTCTGCGTAACGTGCGTTATCCAGCCAGATTGCGGTCATACGCTCGGCGTAATCGACGCTGGTGAGCAGTCGGTTCACCAGCTTCTTGTAGGCGTCCGGTGAGGTGTCGTTGACGAAATCGGCGACCTCTTTAGGAGTCGGTGTGAGGCCGGTCAGGTCCTGGGTGACCCGGCGGATGTAGGTGATGCGGTCGGATTCCTCGGAGGGTTCGATGTTTTTCTTTTCCAGTCGATTCAGGACAAAGTGATCGACGGGTGTGTGAGGCCATTTTTTATCCGAGACTTCCGGTGGACTGATTTTTTTGATCGGTTCGAAGCTCCAGTGGTTGCTGTATTCCGCGCCTTCGTCGATCCAGCGGATGAGGAGTTTCTTTTCTCTTTCCGTGAGTGTCTTTTTCTTTTCCGGTGGAGGCATTAGCTCGTCGGGATCTTCGCTGAGTATGCGCTTCACCAGGTAGCTGGCTTTGGAGTCGCCGGGGACAAATGCCGCGCCGCCTTCGCCGCCTTTCAGTGCGGCGTCACGCTGGTCGAGTCGCAGTCCCGCTTCGCGTGTTTTTGGGTCCTGGCCGTGGCAGGCGTAACATTGGTTGGAGAGGATGGGCTGGATGTCGCGGCCGAAATCGATGGGTTCATCAGCATGCAATCCGCACGATGCTGCCACCGCTGTGAGCAGGAGTGATGTGATCGTGGTTTTCCGGCCGGGTGACATGGTGATGGATACAGGGTAGGTTACACCTCTTTGTCAGATGTTTCTTAATAAATCAATGCAAGAGGCGGTAGCCAAAGTAGGATCCCGAC
>JARFPV010000508.1 GCA_029288115.1 Akkermansiaceae bacterium
GGGACATGGTCTACAACCCGCGCACTCGCAAAAAGGAACGCATCGGTCGCTTGATCAAGATGCACGCCGACAAGCACGAGGATATTGAAACCTGTTACTCAGGTGACATCGCTGCCATTGTTGGCCTTAAAAACGTGCAAACGGGTGACACGATCTGCGAGCAAAAGTTCGACATCATGCTCGAGCCACCCCTTTTCCCTGAGCCTGTCATTTCCATGGCAGTAGAGCCAAAGACCGTCGCCGACCAGGAGAAGATGTCTGTCGCGCTGGCGCGTCTATCCGAGGAAGACCCCACCTTTGTTGTCAAAACCGATGAAGACACCGGCCAGACTATCATCTCAGGCATGGGTGAGCTTCACCTCGAGGTCATCGTCGACCGCATGAAGCGCGAGTTCAAGGTCGAGTGTGGCGTTGGTAAGCCTCAGATTGCCTACCGCGAGACCATTACCAAACCAGCTGACGGCGAAGGTAAGCTCGTCAAGCAGTCCGGTGGTCGTGGCCAGTATGGGCACGTGATTCTCGACATCACTCCGGGCGAAAAAGGCAAAGGTCTCACCACCGAGAACAAACTTGTTGGCGGCGCGATTCCTAAAGAATTTGTAAACGCCGTCTTCGCTGGTGTGCGCAACGCCATGACCAATGGTGTGATTGCCGGATACCCTGTTGTTGATGTTCACGTCAACGTCACCGACGGCTCCTACCACGATGTCGATTCAAATGAGAACGCCTTCAAAATGGCAGCCATTCTCGGAATGAGAGACGCATTTCAGAAGGCAGGACCTATCCTCCTTGAGCCAGTCATGGATGTGGAGGTTACCACGCCAGAAGAGCATCAGGGTGATATCATGGGCGACCTAAACCGCCGCCGCGGTCAGATCCAGGAGATCGAAAACAAACCTACCCACGCCGTTCTCAAGGCATACGTGCCACTCGCCGAAATGTTCGGCTACTCCACCGCCATCCGCACCCTTTCCAGTGGTCGTGCCGACTACACCATGAAACCATCCAGCTTTGAAGAGGTGCCACAGACCGTTGTGGACGCCATCACCAACGACTTCGCTTACGCTAGCTAATTAGGCTAACTCAAAAAATCAATCCAACCAACCCAATCTAACAAACATCCGTCATGCAACAGCAGAAAATCAGAATCCGCCTCCGCGCCTACGATCACCGCGCCATCGACAAATCCGCTATTGAGATTGTTGAGACCGCCAAACGTACTGGAGCCAAAGTCGCTGGGCCTGTCCCACTTCCCACTCGCATCGAGAAATTCTCCGTGAACCGCTCAGTGAACCAGAACAAAAAATCTGCCGAGCAGTTCGAGATCCGTACACACAAGCGCATGCTTGATATCGTAGATCCCACAGCACGCACAGTGGACGAGCTCAAGAAGCTCAACCTTCCTGCCGGTGTCGACATCGCAATCAAGATCTGACCCTCCCTAACACTGCCGCCCCACCGGCGCATGAATCAACTATTTCCCAATAACAATTAACTAATCACTATTATGTCACTAGGACTACTAGGTAAAAAAGTCGGCATGACCCGCGTTTTTGACGCAGAGGCTGGCACATCCATTCCCGTTACCGTCATCGACGTCGCAGGCAACGAATTTCTTCAGGTCAAGACAACCGAGACCGATGGCTACTCAGCCGTCCAGGTTGGTTCTGACGATCAGAAGGAGTTTCGCTTGAACCTGCCCCAGCGCGGCCACTTCAAGAAGAGCGGCACCTCTCCCAAGAAACTCATCAAGGAATTCCGTTTCGATTCTGATGAAGATATCCCAAACACCGAGGAAGATCACCCAGGTGCGGCTGTCTTCGAAGACGGCCAGTGGATTGATGTCATCGGCACAACCAAGGGTAAAGGATTCCAGGGTGTTGTGAAACGCTACAACTTCGCCGGACAGCCTGACTCACACGGTCACATGATGCACCGCCGTCCTGGTGGCGTGGGTGCCGGCACATGGCCCGGCCGTATCTGGAAAAACAAGAAAATGCCAGGCCGTCACGGTGTTTATAACCGCACAGTGCAGAATCTCAAGGTGGTACAAGTCCGCGCGGAAGACAACGTCATCCTCGTTTCAGGAGCCGTTCCCGGCCCCAAAGGTGGCTACATCACCATTCGTCCAGCTATCAAGAAAACAGCCAAGTAGATCCTATCTACTCTCTACTCACTTCTAACTACTTAGAAAAAATGTCTAAAACACTCTCAATCAAAGACGCGCAAGCTGCAAACATCCAGGTGATCGAAGGTCACAAGGGTGACCAGGCTGTGCACGATCTCATCACCGCCTACCGCGCAAATCGCCGTAGCGGCACCGCGTGCACCAAAACTCGCGGCGAAGTCAAGGGTTCCAATAAGAAACTCTGGAAACAAAAAGGCACCGGCCGCGCCCGTGCTGGCACTACCAAAAACCCCGTTTGGCGTGGTGGTGGTATCGTTTTCGGTCCACGTCCCCGCGACTACTCGAAGACTGTCAACAAAGGAACCCGTAAGCTTGCCCTGCGCAAGGTGCTCGGTGACCTGATCAGTGCTGGAAACGTCATTTCCGTGCCTTCATTTGAAGTTGCTGATGGCAAAACCAAGTCATTCGTAGCCGATGTCAAAAAGCTCACCGAAGCACGTAACACCCTGATCGTTGCTGAGAGCTTTACTGACAAAACCTACCTCGCTGGCCGCAACGTTCAGAACGTGCTGCTTATCACCGCATCCGAGATGAACATCGAGCAGCTTCTGCTCGCCGATACCATCATCCTGGTTGAGGACGCCTACGAAACTCTCGCCCGCAGGACAGCCTAACCATTTAACTGTTTCATTACCATGAAAGATATTTATCAAGTCATCGATACCGTTCTCATTAGTGAGAAGGCCACCCTCCTGCAGGAGAAAAACAACGAATACGTGCTCAAGGTTGCCACCAATGCCAACAAGCTTGAGATCAAGCGCGCCGTTGAGCAACTGTTCGGCAAAAAAGTCGAAGCTGTCCGCACACTCAACGTTTCCGGAAAAACGAAACGTGAACGCCGTGCCGACGAAGGTAAGACTGCAAGCTGGAAAAAAGCCATCGTCCGACTCAAGGACGGCGAATCACTCGACCTCGTCTAACACGATCCATACCCATTCAACCTATCCGCTGAAAAACGATAACATCGAACCCAATAGCGAAC
>JARFPV010000520.1 GCA_029288115.1 Akkermansiaceae bacterium
AAAAAAAGGCGCCAAAGAAATAACAATGAGTAAAAAGTATTGAGGCCACCTCATTACCACCCCACTCCCCATTACCGGGGGCGTGGGGATTTTTTGTGATTATAGTAATACTTGCATGCTACGGCACGTAGATACCTTCACCTCCCAGTCTAGTATTATATTAATAACTCACTTTTATTTCCTGACGGTGATTCCAAACATCTCACACAAACCATTCCATGAAAACCGAGCTATTGATTGCGGCCCGTTTTTTCTACACGCCCTGACTCCACGCGAAACCTGAGCACACAGGTGAATTTGATGCACAATACATCAATGGGAAATCCAGCTGTCGTACACTTCAAGGCACTCAATGGCAATGCCGTGTCCAACGCGGTCAAACAAGCACTACAATCTACAATCAACAAATAAAATGAACTCAACATTCAATATCATCACGACACTTCTCTTAGCATTTAGCTGCTCGGCATTAAATTCAGCATCCGCGGAAGAAACAAAGTTGGCTGTCAAAGCCGGGGAAAAAATTGCCTTCATGGGTGACTCCATCACTCAAGGCGGCAATCGCAAAGGTGGCTACGTGCAACTCGTCATGGAAGCCCTGAACCACGAGGGGCTGAAAGCCACGCACATCCCCGCCGGAAAATCAGGCCACAAGTCCAACAATATGCTGGCCCGACTCGATAACGACGTCATCAACAAAAAACCTGACTGGATGACGCTCAGCTGCGGCGTCAATGACGTCTGGCATTTCACACTGAAACTCGGCAAACGCACCTTCCAAGGCGTAGGGCTGGATGAATACAAAAAGAACATCACCGCCATGATCGAGAAAGCCCAGGCCGCCGACATCAAGGTCATGATCCTGACTTCGACCATGATCGGTGAAGATCCCGAGAAAGAAACCAACAAGAAACTCATCCCCTACAACAATTTCCTCAGGGAGATCGCCAAGGAGAAGAATTGTCTGCTCGCCGACCTGAGTAAGGACATGCATGAACAGCTGAAAAAAATGCCTGACGAAAAAGGTAAAGCCCGCATGTTCGGTGAGCCCAAGTACCAGCGCGACATCAAAAATAAGCTCACCACCGACGGTTGCCACATGAACAAACTCGGCAACATCATGATGGCCAAGGGCGTTCTAAGAGCATTCGGCTTGAGCGAAGAAAAAATCGCCGCTGCTGAAAAATCCTGGCTCGGAAAATAAATGCCCAGGTTGGATTGACTCACATGGAGACCGCGACCATTGTAATCCAAAAATAATTGGGTGTAATTATGGAGTGGGGACTTGCAGTCCCCGGCTTCCTGTCGAGCATCGTGCGGGCACAACATTCGCGCTCCATACACGAAAGATTCCAATAAAAGGCACCGGAAACAATCACCCTCAATTACTTTTGGAAATGCCTTGGATTTTTCTAGCCAAAGGATTACTTCGTCTTTGCCCTATGAGGGGCATTCCTGGTCTTTATTCTATTTAAATTTATGAGTTCGATTATTGTTTTAGGTGCCGGAATGGTCGGCAGTGCCATGGCGATTGATTTGGCAAATAACCATTCGGTCACCCTTTCTGATTTCAACACCGACGCCTTGGACAAGGCCGTTGCTAAATGTGGCGGGCTCACACCAATCCAATTGGACGTCACCGACAAGAGTGCACTACAAGCGACCATTGCCCCGTTCGATCTCGTGGTTTGTGCCGTTCCGGGGTTTTTAGGTTTTGAAACCCTGAAATCCATTATTGAAGCGGGGAAAAATGTCGTCGATATTTCGTTTTTTCCCGAAGACTGCCTTGAGCTGAATGAGCTTGCGCAGGAAAAGAATGTGACAGCAATCGTCGACTGTGGTGTGGCTCCGGGGATGGGGAATATCATTCTCGGATATCACAACGAGAGGATGGAGCTAACTGATTTTGAATGCCTTGTTGGTGGTTTACCCAAGGTAAAAAAATGGCCCTTCAGCTACAAGGCTCCCTTTTCGCCCATTGATGTGATTGAGGAATACACGCGTCCGGCACGCTATGTAGAGAATGGAGAGCTCGTTGTTAAGGAGCCACTGACAGATTGTGAATACATCGATTTTGAAGGTGTCGGCACATTGGAATCATTTAATTCAGACGGATTACGCTCAATCATTTTCACCATGCCGCACATCAAAAACATGAAGGAAAAGACCCTGCGTTATCCCGATCATGTTGAATACATCAAGGTGCTCAAAGAAAGCGGCTTCTTCAGTGAAACCCCAATCGATTTGAACGGAGAATCTGTTAGTCCTCTGGATTTCACCTCCAAAATTTTATTCAATGAATGGAAGCTGGGTGAGCAGGAGGAGGAGATCACCGTCATGCGAATCACCGTGAAAGGAACCAATGGTGATGGGGAGTCAAAAACCATCGTTTACAATCTGCACGACGAGTATTGCACTGAGACCAACGTATCCTCGATGGCACGGACAACAGGTTACACCGCAACTGCGGCCGCTAATTTATTCCTCGATGGATTGTTTGCCGAAAAGGGCGTCTTCCCACCTGAGTTGGTTGGTAAACATGAAAATTGCTTCCATTACTTCATCAAGTATCTGGAAGAGCGAAATGTGATCTATAAAAAGGAATCATTCTGAAAGCAGGACTAGTTGATAACTTGTCGTCAACTCTCAGAAGCTCCAAGCCAAGCCCATTGCGTCCACATATACTACCGGCAGGTTACAAACTCGTTCCACTTATATGGTCGGTGAGCCTGATCGTTTCGCCCATGGCCCTAAGTTGATCAATCCAGGAGCGGACAAGATTTCTATCTGACGATGCGGCAAGCACGCCGGCTGGCAATTCCTTGGCAAGAATCGACTGCACGGCGAGGCTGACAGTCAGGGAAACAAGTCGGGCCATCGCAGATCCTTTATCGTTCCCAATTTCATCCAAGGAGTAGCTCTTATGCCAGATCGTCTGGTCACCGTCCTTGACCTCGTGCTCCACACAGAGCACCACGCGGTCCGGTTCGCCGGGCTGGTAGGAGTAATTTGTCCAAAGATCGTCCGACATCTCCTTAAGCACAGGTTCGGCATCTTCGGGTTTCAGGTTGTCGATGGTCTCGAAGATGTCGCTCCAAGCATCCGCCCACCCATCGAGCCGCAATGTGCCACGGACAAATTCCGTGACATCCCAGGAGTCGGGGAAGTGGTATTGATTGATGAATGGGATGGAGTCACGGTTTGGGTAAGCTTGGAAAGTTTCACCGTTGGCGATGGGTGCGACGTAATCCTTCAGTGATTTCCACGGGCAATCGGTGTGTTGTATGGCACCATCCTGCAT
>JARFPV010000549.1 GCA_029288115.1 Akkermansiaceae bacterium
GGGTTGAAGAGTATGCTGCTGTATGGATTGATCACATATTTCTTATTGATGACTTTCTGGATTTTGACGATCTGCTTGAGCTGTTTTTCTTCACCGCCGCCGAGTGGAGCTTCATAAATGCTACAACCTGTGAGACGGGTCAGGATCAGGGACATCAGACCGAACAGCAGGGTGTAGCAGGCGAGGGTCAGGGTGGACTGGCGGAGCTTGTTGTTTTTTTTACCAAAATACCAGGCAACCAGTTGGCGCGGGTCCCATATGCGTTTTTTGTTCGGTGGCTTTGAGACACGTTTGGTTTCGCGGTCGATCCACCAGACGGCCCATGCCAGTCCGAGGAAAAATGCCACAGCGACACCGACTTGGGTGATTGTAGCGGCGATGGAATACGAGTGATTAAGTAGCGGGAGATAGGCGATGAGTTGCCAGAGTGGAATGTAACAAATGCTCAGAATCGCCCTGCGGGTGATAACGGAGGAGTTGCGTCCCCGGCGGATCCAGAAATAACAAACCGGGACAGCGGATAAAAAACCGATCAGCAGAGTCCACTTTCCAAGTCGGAACCACACATGGGCATCGACCCAAATCAAGCACCAAAGAACCGCGTAAATCACGGTGAGCAAGATGGCTCGGTGATTTTTTAAGACTTGGATAAGTTTGGTGTGGACAGTCATCTGTTAGTCAGATGGCGGTTACTCGAGATCTTTTAAGAAATCATCCTTTTTGTCTTCGAGCGGATTCTTATTGGTGGGTGCTGGTAACTTGTCATTGACGCCGAGAGGTGCTAAATCGACTGGCTTTTTGGGGGTATCTGCAGGTTTGGGTTCTACAGCGGCAGGTGTACTGGGTTTGGGTGCTGCCGCGACGGGTTTTGTATCTGCAGCAGGAGCCGGTTCGTCTCCGAAGAAGTAAGGGAGCGCAGTAAAGAGAAGGATTGCCCCGGAAACCAAAACTAGGGAAAGAATGGTAGCACGGAACAGCTGGCTGGAGGCAACTAAGCCTAGCATTTCCTGAGGACTTTTGCCACGGAGTTGGCGTAAGAAATCCTGGAGTTCCCTTACGGTGGCGCTGGAATTGGATTTCAGTTCGCGCAGGTCGGCTTTGGTACTGGCCATGGAGGTGCGGTTTGTTTGGGAGGTGTCTGTTTCGCCTTTCATCGATTTGTGGAATTTTCTTCGGGTTCAAGAATATGGATCAGATCGCCGCCGGCTTCACTGATGGCGGCAATGACGGGTTCAAAGTGAGATGCCTTGGCTTCTTTGTGGACTTTAAGGAAAACGTTCCGTTCGCCCGAGGGGGTGTCGCCAAGCACTGCGGTGAGGGCGCCGGCAAGTTCGTCGGCCGTTGTTTCCTTGCCGTCGAGGTAGACTTTGAAGCCGGAGTCGATAGCGACCGTCGCGAGCGGAGCCGCGGCCATTTCAACATCAGGAAGTTCAGCAGGTTGCCACTGGATGTGGCTATCGTCCTGGGCACGGGCAAGGATGACAAAGAAAATAAGCAACAGGAACCCGATGTCGCCCATGGCGAAGGCGGGGATCGATGCTGTTAGTTTCTTGCGGCGAATATTCATTCTGAAGGAATAAGGGATGAGGGATAAGCTTTCAGGTCGTTAGTCCACGTTGATGGTTTTGTTGGATTCGAGTTCCAGGGTGAGGATGCCGCCAGCTTGCTCGATGACCTGGGACACTCGGATCCAGACCGGGTAGGGCGTGTTTGGCGCGCTTTTCACCACCACAATACGGTCGGCATCGCGTGTCTTTTTTTGCAGCGCGGCGTTGATACGACGGGTGAACTCGGGGAGCTGTAGCGGGCTGCCATTGAGCACGATGCTCGTTGGCGTGATGGACACCTCGATGTTTTTGCTTTGGTCGCGTTGTTCTTTTTTCTCCTCCGTTTTAGGTAACACTTGAGACAGTCCGGTCTCAGGCTGCACGGCGGCGCAGACGAGGAAAAATATGATCAGGATAAATGCAATGTCCGAGCTGGCACTGGCCGGCGGATCAACGAGCATCTTACCACGCTTCAGTTTCATCAGCTTTCCTTGTCGAGTGTTAAGCGAAGTGTGACGACCTCGATCAGCTCAGCAGCGGAGGATTCCACTTGAAGCACGAAGTCGTTGATGATGCCTGTGAAGTAGTTGAATGCCATGTAGGCGGGGATGCCTACGACAAGTCCAAAGGCCGTGGTTAGCAGGGCGACGCGGATGCCTGAGGCGGCGGCCTGCACGATGTTTTGGGTGCCGATGTTCGCCTCAATGTCTCCGAAGGCGACAATCATGCCCTGAACGGTGCCGAGGAAACCGAGCAGGGGGGCGACCGAGGCGATGGTGGCAAGAATAGGCAGATGCTTTTCCAAGGCTGCGACGATGTTGACACCATAGTTTTCCATGCTTTTGATGACCTGTTGTTCCATTTGTGCCTGATCGTAGTTGAGCCGGCGCAGAACAAGATATTTGCGCAGCCCGTTGGAGAGCACGGCAGGGACGGGGCCACGTGATGCCTCGCAAAGCTCCAGTGATTCCTCAACTTTGTCTTCAGATAAGAGGGTGACGATTTGTTCTCGAAGTTCGCTGGCATCAGTTTCTAGCAGCTTGAGGCTACGGTAGCGTTCGATAATGACTGCGATGGCGAGGACGAGTAGCGCAAGAAGAGGCCACATGAAAAGGCCGCCTTCGAGAAGGAGCTTGAGAGCGCCACTCTCAAAAAAACTGGCGGCAAACGGGAGGTCGGGATAGTTTAGATACATCGGTTATTCGTCGAGATTAGCTTCGCGTTCAAACTGAGCAAGAAGCTCAGGTAGAGCAAGACGTCCGCGTGAATACTTGGCGGCGTCACTTTCTGGGAAATCCCAGCGGCAGCGGTTGTAGCGTCGGAAAGCACTGGGGATGTCCTTGCCCATGCGGTAGCTTTCACCTGCCCAGAAGAGAGCTTGCGCGGTGAGTTCCTGCTCTGGGAAACGTTTGGCAAATGCATCAAATGAATTGCCTGCCTTGATGTATTTTTCCAGCTTGTAGTGACATTGGCCGATACGGAATGCCATCTTGGGTGTCCACTCGTGGTTGGGAAACCGCTCGAGGAATTTTTCGCCGACAGATGCTGCGACGGCGTATTTTTCCTTCACATAAAAATGCTCGTTGATACGCAGCATGACGTTAGCGA
>JARFPV010000626.1 GCA_029288115.1 Akkermansiaceae bacterium
GTGCAAGGGCAGGGAATATATCAGGGGGTGCTGCAACTGACCCGTAGACATAGGGGCCTGCCACCATCTGGCCACCTTTGTCCTCTGTCCATGCGGTTTCGATTTTTTTGTCGGCGTGAGCAAGTGTCGTGAGTGATGTCAGGATAAGGACGATGAGTCGCATGGGGATTAGTTTTTGATGGGTGAAAATCGGTCGCGGTAGAATGAGCCGTTTGGCAAGGTAATGTCTGCATTGAGAATAAGCAGGTGAGTGCGCGTGTCGCTGGACGGGTGGCCGATTTCGATGATGGCAGGTTTGCCGTCGGGGATTGTTATGGCGCTGGTCACCTTGGCTGCAAATTTTTCATGGCCGAGTGGTTTGCTATGCAGGGCATATTTTAGGTCGATTCTTTGCTTGTTCTCGCTGATGGTGGGTTCGATTTCGAAGTAATATTTAAAAACAAGTTCGGTGTCCTTGTTATTGGTTTTGTATTCTTGGTCGCCAAAGGTTCCCTTTGCTCCGCTTGCTGCGACGGTGGAATAGTGGCAAATCACCGTGGGCTTTGACTGTTTGATGAGGTCGGGCGTCCACGTTTTTTTTATTTTGGGTATTTCCACGGAGATGATGCGTGCGCTGATTTTACAAGCAAGATGGCTGTCGTTGATGTTTTCCAGATAACTTTGCATTCGGTGATGGATACTAACAGCGCCGTGAATGATGAGGAGTTTGCTGCTGGCATTGAAGTGAATCCATTCGCCATTGTGCATTGATAAGCCCAGGAGTTTGAACTGTGGGGTGAGATCGAACACCTTGTCGTCTGACTCGAAGTTAGGGTGTCCTTTTTTTGGTGTGATTCTTATGGGTGCGGGTATGTCTTTAGTTTCGGAAGTGTCTTCGCCGAATGGGTCAACGTCATCATCGGGTGCGTAGTTTAACATCATGCGCAGCCGTTCGAGGAAGTTTGCCTGGCAGCGATAGCTGTGTGTTTGGTAGGCTTGTTGTGGGGTTCCCTTTGAGTCGGGTTTGGCATAGGCGTAGATGCCGTCGATTTTTTCGAAGTATTTGCGGTTCGGTAGGTAATGGTCAGCGGGGTAAAGGCCGGGGAGCTCGCGGGTTTCGACTTTGAGGAGATAATTGCGTTTGGCTTTGCCGTGGGTTCCGCAATCGATGATGAACGGGGCGTTAAAATGGGCTTCGAATACGGTAGTTTGCTGGATGGAGACCGGGTCGTTGTCACTGGTATTGCACTCTAATTCGATGCGGTAAGTTGGAAGTTCTCGCATTGCATCCAGATGGAGTTCGAATCTGCATTGGCCGGTGGCTATTGGGTTGTGGGTTGTTAGTTCGGTCGTTGTG
>JARFPV010000683.1 GCA_029288115.1 Akkermansiaceae bacterium
ACCACCCTTCATACCAAAACACGGCCCGAGCGACGGCTCACGCAAACAAACCACAGCCTTCTTCCCAATCCTGTTGAGACCATCCGTCAAACCCACACTCGTCGTCGTCTTGCCCTCCCCCGCAGGCGTCGGCGAAATAGCCGTCACCAGAATCAGCTTTCCATCAGGACGATCTTTCAACGACTCCAGATAATCGAGTGAAACCTTTGCCTTATAGTGACCGTACGGTTCAAGATGCTCGTCGGAAATACCTAATTTCTCATCCGCAAGCTTCGCAATGCGTTCCATCTCGTTCTTCTGGGCAATCTCAATGTCAGTCATGCCGAAAACCTAAACACCTGATGACGGAGGTAAAAGTCCTATCTTGTCATAATTTAGCACGAATCAAATGTCAGAACTTGCACCCCGGCAAACCCTACCCTAACCTCCCCCCACCATGAAAATGCTCAAGCTCATTTTACTAGCCCTCACCGTCGGCACCCTCCAAGCCGCACCCCCAAATATTCTTCTCATTCTCTCCGACGACCAGTCGTGGACCGACTACAGCTTCATGGGACACAAACAAATCGAGACCCCACATCTCGATAAACTGGCAGCCGAATCGCTGACTTACACACGTGGTTACGTTCCTGCCCCCTTGTGCCGACCCTCCCTTGCTAGTTTGTTCACCGGCCTCTACCCACACCAACACGGCATCACCGGCAACGACCTCGATGGACCCAACGGCAAAAAAGCATCCCGCAAAACCCCCGAAGGCGCCAAACTCCACCAGCAACTTTACGACCAGTTCAAGCAGTGCTCCGGACTCGCCTCCGAACTCAAAAAACATGGATACCTCTCACTCCAAACCGGAAAATGGTGGGAATCCACCCCGCAAAGCTCCGGCTTCACCCACGCCATGACCCACGCCGACCCCAAACGCGGCGGACGCCACGGGGATGCCGGACTGAAAGTATCACGCAACGGAATCAAGGACATCCAGTCTTTCCTCGATGACGCCAAAACCGCCAAAAAACCCTTCTTTATCTGGCACGCCCCCTTCCTCCCACACACACCACACAACCCACCGGAAGATCTCTTCAAGAAATACCAGGCCAAGGAGGATTCAAAATTCATCGCACGCTACTACGCCATGGTCGACTGGTTTGACCAAACCTGCGGCGAGCTCCTCGGCGAACTCGATAAACGAGGTCTATCCGACAACACCGTGGTCATCTACGTCACCGACAACGGCTGGATCCAGTCAGAAAATAACGGAGCCTACGCCCCATTATCAAAACAGGACGTCCACGAAGGCGGCATCCGCACCCCCATCATGATCAAGTGGAAAGGCCAAATCAAACCACTCATGGACAAAACCACCCCGGTCTCCTCCATCGACATCCCACCCACCATCCTCAAACTCGCCGGCGGCGATGTCCCCAAAGCCATGACCGGCATCGACCTGCGTGACACAGCCGCCCTGCAAAAAAGAAACACCGTCTTCGGCGCCGACCACTCACACAACATCGTTGGTGTCGATAAACGTGCCGCCAACCTTGAATCCCGCTACATCATTCAAGGAAAATGGAAACTCATCATCCACAATCAGGCGAATTTCCCACCACCCAAATACGCCAACAAAGCCAACGGCAAAAAAAATAACCCGGAAGGCAAACCTGAACTCTACGACGTCATCGCCGACCCCCATGAGCTCAACAACCTCGCCACAAAACCACCGGAAAAAGTCACCGAACTCACCAAGCAG
>JARFPV010000022.1 GCA_029288115.1 Akkermansiaceae bacterium
GTACAAATTGGGAGGCTTCGAGCAGGCTGTTATGTGTGCCCGTGTCCAGCCATGCAAAGCCGCGACCGAGGAGTTGCACATTCAAATCACCTCGCTCCAAATACACCTGGTTCACACTGGTTATTTCGAGCTCACCTCGTAGTGACGGCTTAACATTTTTTGCGATTTCAACGACGTCGTTGTCATAAAAATAAAGTCCTGTTACAGCATAGTTTGATTTCGGCTGATCAGGCTTTTCTTCGATGGAAATAGCCTTCTTTTCGTGATCAAACTCTACAACTCCAAATCGTTTCGGGTCAGATACCTGATAACCAAAAAGGGTTGCTCCCTTGTCTTGATCCACAGCCGATTGCAGCATGGGGACAAATCCAGCACCGTAGAAGATGTTGTCTCCTAATACAAGACAAGCACTTCCATTTCCAATGAAGTCCTCACCAATAATAAATGCTTGTGCCAGGCCGTCCGGGGAAGGCTGGGTCGCGTATTGTAGTTCAACTCCAAATTGTGTGCCATCACCTAACACACACTTAAACGCATCTTGATCATGTGGCGTCGTGATGATTAGAATCTCCCGAATACCAGCAAGCATTAGCACTGATAAGGGATAATAGATCATGGGTTTGTCATAAACAGGAAGCAGTTGTTTTGATACTCCACGTGTTACAGGAAATAACCGGGTTCCTGCTCCTCCTGCTAATATGATGCCTTTCATTAATATTGATTCTGTTTATTGAAAATTATTTGCCCTGTCCGAGGCGCTCTCTCTGATAGCTGCCGTCTTGAACTCGGTGACACCACTTGGAATTGCTTAAGTACCAATCGACTGTTTTTTCTATACCTGTTTCAAATGTTTCTTTGGGCTTCCAGCCAAGATCATTTTTAATTTTTGAGGCGTCAATAGCATAACGTAGATCGTGACCGGGTCGATCAGTAACGTGAGTAATCAACTCAGCGAAACTGGAAATTCCACCCGGTTTGTCCGTGATCTTCTTGTCAAGGATAGCGCAGAGAGTCCTGACAACCTCGATGTTGGTTTTTTCGTTGTTTCCTCCGATATTATAGGTTTCACCCACTTTGCCATTGGTAATAACCTCAACTAGGGCACGGGCGTGATCCTCGACATAGAGCCAGTCACGCACTTGCTTCCCATCGCCATATACAGGTAGGGGTTTGCCCTCAAGCGCATTTAGAATCATCAAGGGGATCAGTTTTTCAGGGAAGTGATAAGGGCCGTAATTGTTTGAGCAGTTTGTCACCAATACGGGTAAACCAAATGTCCTGTGCCATGACCTCACAAGATGGTCTGAGGATGCCTTGCTGGCAGAGTAGGGAGAGCTGGGCGCATATGCAGTGTCCTCTGTAAAATAGCCAGACTCGTCAAGATCGCCGTAAACTTCGTCGGTAGAGATGTGGTGAAAGCAAAATATTTTTTGAAGAGGGGGCGTTAGATCCCGGTAATAGTTGAGGGCTGCTTCTAACAAATTGTATGTCCCGACAATGTTCGTCTGGATGAATTCGCTTGGTCCGTCAATCGAACGATCCACATGAGACTCCGCAGCTAAGTGCATCACCGAATCCGGCCGGTGGGTTTCAAAGATGTTTTTAATAGCTGAGTGGTCGCAGATGTCCACTTGCTCAAAGACATGACGTTCATTGTTGCTCACGCAAGCTATGGAATCGAGATTGCCTGCGTATGTCAGCTTGTCAACGTTGACGATTTCCCAATCAGTATTCCGGATAAGGTGTCGGACGACGGCTGAACCAATAAAGCCAGCCCCGCCTGTTATCATGAGTTTCATATGAAGTAATACCTTTCAGGTATGTAGATCTTTTCCTCAGCCGCGTAGAGGCTGCCAATGAGTATTTTATCTTGCAAGTTTAATTCTAACGAGTGATGTGCTCTTAGGGTAGATCAGAACGTGCTCGTATGAAAAGAACATCCTGCGATTTGTGATGCATGATATGTTGATTAGGATTAAGCTTTTTTCGAGGCGGTTGGCAATGTCAATGGCTCTGCAAATATAGTTCAAAGAGTGGTGTAAACAGGTGGGTGAGCAGAATGGCTCCATGAGTATTTAAATGATGATTGTCAGGGTGGAGGGGGACCCAGTTCTTTTTCATGCAGCAGTGGTCGGAAGATATTCTGAAATCGGGAAGAGGCTCTAGGATGTGATTAGGAATTCTGAAATGACATTGAAAGACATCAACACCGGCAAATCCTCTCGAGCAACCTGGCCCCATTTGTACAACGCAACGGGTATGACTGCGAGGGTTCTGCGGCCACCAATATTAGGATGGTAGCGAAAATTGAAGATGGAGTTGATCATTTGACAAGAAAAGTGAAGGCATGAGTTTACTTTTAGTATTTGAAATACCCTTCTCAGCTGTAATTTCTGAATTGCGCCTCTTGTAGGGAAACGAGGTGAGGGGGGTTTTACTTGCTAAGCGTGGACCGCCTATGTATATCATTCCACCGTATGTCAGAGAAGGTAACACCTGATTACGAAACTCATAAGGAAGAGTTGAGGCATAGGACGAAGTATCCTGAAAAGCCCTTAAACAAGAGACTTCAAGCCATAGTAAGTGCCATTCCTGCTCAATCCAAGGTGTTGGATGTAGCCTGCGGGACAGGTCGGGTACTCCATGCTGCTATAGACAAAGGTTGTCGTGGTCGGGGAATTGAAATAACACCCGGAGGCGCTCTGGCTGCGCAGCAGAAAGGGCTCGATGTGTTGGAGGGTGATGTTGATACGTTTGATGAGAATGCAGAGGTGCATGAGTTGATGTTTGCAGAGTACGATATAGCCATTTTCTCGAAATGTTTGATGTATTTGAAAACAAAAAATCAAATTATCGACCAATTGAATGTGGATACCATCATCGTCTTCCAGAAGTGCCCTAGTTACTGGAAATTCCGTTTGAACAATGAAAGAGCCAAATGGCTGGAGTACGACAAAGAGAAACCTTACCGTCTCAAGGGCGGGGAAATTATTGCGATTGATTCTCCTAAAGCCGTCGCTCGCTGGGGGGCATCCTATGGTTATGCGTATTCAAAATGTCTCCGGGGCGGATTCTGGCACGGGTCTATGATTATTAAGATGAGCCGTATCCGTTTTTAATTACGAAGTTTAAACACTGCAGAGCAGTCTCGCGGAGGTGACCTCTAGTGAGATACTGGTAGTTTCCCATCAGAGCTATAAGTTTTTACCCGTCGTTCAAAAATGGGTTGAGAGACTCGGAGAGCGCCTGTGCGGTTTTGGAAATGTGATAATGTTCTAGGATGAACTGTTGCAATAGGGGGATGTCATATGTGTGGTTTGGCCATTCTTTCCAGAGCTCGATGAGTTGCTTTGCGAGAGATTCTGGCGACTTGGGTGGGAAAATCCAGGGAGGAGAGAGGGGGAGCGACTTGATGATGCCCGTCGTACTTGCCATCGTGGGGACACCGGCCAGTATCAGTTCAAGAGGTGCCATGCCGAAGGTTTCAGCGCGCGACGGGTGAATGGCGAGACTGAATTGTCTGGCGAACGTTTGGAAGTCTTCGACTCGACCCACAAAGGTAAAGCTATGGCTGGAACCCGGTGGTGTGAGTTTTGAAAGACTCTCGGACTGCTTGCCTGTGAAGACAAATTCTGTTGTCGGAAAATCGGGTTCTTTCTGCTCGACGATTTTGATGGCCTCAATGATATCGGCAAACCCTTTGCCGGGGATTTCAGAGCCAGCAACGAGGATTTTCCCAGGGAATGATTCCATGCTGGGTAGGGCAGGTGATAAGTCATCTTCGGTAAAGCTCCCAAGCATACAGGATACTTCCCGCCCGCTCCAGTTGTGTGCCTTTGCTGACAGTTCCTGACCCCGTGCAAATAAAGCGGAGCACTTGTTGCATTGATATTTTGCAAAATCACGCTCGGCCATTGCTGCGGATCTCAGTATGCCGACTACAGGGATGTCACCAGCCGCACGCGAGAGGGCAAGCGCGAGGAGGCATTCCTGATGGTCATTAGCAACAATGACGCGCGGATTGATATCCGATTGCCTGAGCTCCAGAATGGTATGCTTGGCGTAGCGGGACAGTCCACCCATACGGGAGCCCAGCGAGCGGGGGCTTGGCCAAGGTTTGACGAGGTGCGGAATTGTTTTTTTTGTTAGGTGGGAGCTTAGCCAGCCGTCAGATCCCAGTAATACGAATGGGTTGGATGCCTGGATTTGGGGTTGTGAAAGCAGACGACTGAGCGAGACTTGTGCTCCTGCACGTCTGGCCCGGTTTTGCACAAAGATGACATGGTCCTTAGCGTCAAGCATATGCGGGAAGGTTAGTCGGAAGGTTGTTCCACATCCTTGATTCGATGGCGCGCTTCTGTGACTTCACTGGGGCGAATGGCCTTCATGTAGTTGCGGTATCTAATCGTCTGGTTGCCTTTTTCACCAAAAAGAAGACGTTTGATGATGTGCTTTAGCCGGGCGTTGTATGGCTCGTTAATGGCACTAAGAAAACGGAGTTTTAAACCCCGTCTTCTGTTCGCAAGAGACAAGCGGATACGCTTGGGTTTGGGCCTGTCCTCGATAGCTTGCAGAATAGTCTCAGCTGCGCGCTCCGCTGAACGACCGTCTGGTTTGTATATCCACTTTTTCAGATGGGCTTCTCGTCCGGCACGGTACTCATTCTGTTCAGGGTTTTTCAGGGCCTGATCAACGAGTGAGGGGAGGTTTTCAGGGGTGTCGCATTCCGGCTGCATGCAGCAGATTTCCTGATTGTAAAACATGGTGTGTTTGGCGAATGTCAAACCAACTGTAGGCTTGTTTGCCATCCATGCTTCCAGGGTAGTGGTGCAGTTCTCACATGATATTTCCAAGTCGCACGCGAGGATGAGCTGAGTGATGTTAGATTTGCTTGCAAGGTGCACGTGTGTTTTCTCGTCCGCCGGTATTTTGTCGTACCAGTCGAGATAATGCCTCGGATCCTCACGTGGGTGAGGGCGGACGAATATCTCGTATTTATCTGCCTTGATAAGTGCGTCGATAAAATCAGGGAATTTTTTCTGCGCGGCACGATGCACCTTGATCGCATTTCGATAATCGGCGTAGATGGGGATCTTATCCACGAACGGTGCAAAAAAATCGTCACCATCCTTGGCCGGTAGGTCGTCAAAGTGTGCGATGGAGAAATTCGAGTTGACCAGAACCATCGGCCGGTTACTCCGCGGTGGTAAATTCTGATAGAGCTTGCTCCAGGGAGGGTCTCTTATACACATCTC
>JARFPV010000060.1 GCA_029288115.1 Akkermansiaceae bacterium
CCCTGGACTTCTTCCCAACATACTGCGGCACCGCATTCAAGAACAAGGGTATCCAACTCGTTCTCGACGCCGTGATCGACTACCTCCCCTCTCCTACCGAAGTTGATCCTCAGCCAGAGGTTGATGCCGAAGGTAACGAGACCGGTGAATTCGCTGTAGTTGACCCTGCCCGTCCACTACGCGCACTCGCGTTCAAGATCATGGACGACCAGTATGGCGCACTTACTTTCACCCGTATTTATTCCGGTAAACTTGAAAAAGGCATGACGGTTCTCAATACCTTCACAGGCAAAACAGAGCGTGTCGGCCGTATCGTGGAAATGCACGCTGACGAACGCATCGAGCTCGACGGCGCACAGGCTGGCGACATCGTTGCTCTCGTGGGTCTCAAGAACGTCCAGACGGGTCACACCCTCTGCGACCAGAACAACCCCGCCACTCTCGAGCCCATGGTCTTCCCAGATCCCGTGATCTCCATGGCTGTTGCTCCCAAGGACAAGGCCAATGCCGAGAAGCTCGGTGTCGCCATCGGTAAGATGGTGAAAGAGGATCCCTCCTTCCAGGTGGAAACTGACCAGGACTCAGGCGAAACCATCCTCAAGGGCATGGGCGAACTTCACCTCGATATCAAGGTGGATATCCTCAAGCGCACCCACAAGGTGGAGGTTGAGGTTGGTAAACCACAGGTTGCCTACCGCGAGACCATCTCCAAGACCGTCGAAGACTCCTACACCCACAAGAAGCAGTCCGGCGGCTCCGGTCAGTATGGTAAGATCGACTACATCATCGAGCCCCTTGATCCAGAAGGTGGCGTCGACTATGAATTCGAATCCAAGGTCGTCGGTGGTAACGTTCCCAAGGAATTCTGGCCTGCCATTGACAAAGGCTTCAAGCTTTCCAAGGACACTGGTGTTCTGGCTGGCTTCCCATGCTTGAACTTCAAGGTGACCCTCATCGACGGTGCTCAGCACGCCGTTGACTCCTCTGCCATTGCATTCGAAATCGCCGCCAAGGCTGCTTACCGTCAGTCGATCCCGAAAGCCGGCCCACAGCTGCTTGAGCCCATCATGAAACTTGATGTGTTCACTCCAGAGGACAACATCGGTGACGTCATCGGTGACCTCAACCGCCGCCGCGGCATGATCAAGGAGCAGGAGCCCACACCTACCGGCATCCGCGTGAAGGCAGACGCCCCACTCAGCGACATGTTCGGATACATCGGCGACCTGCGCACCATGACCTCCGGTCGTGGTCAGTTCTCCATGGAGTTCTCACACTACGCACCTTGTCCTAAGAACGTCGCCGAAGACGTCATCGCCGAGGTCAAGAAACGCGAGGAAGAAAAGAACAAGTAAAGTGGCGGAGACCTCCCGGTCTCCTAGCCCGAACAACTTTCCCCAAGCGCCGGCTCTCATGAGTCGGCGCTTTTTTTAGGATCTGGCCCAGCACCTATTCTCTGCTGTGGACAAGTGTCCACGCTCCCTCTCCGCCTCACGAGCAAAAGGAGGAGGGACACTCCTGTCCCTCGACAACCCAAGCAAGATTCGTTCTATTCGTGGCGAAAAACGAATGATCACCCCAGTTCCTTACCAAAAACCCGTGAATCCCTGCCACTGGCGAGGAGCTGCTGATGCCGGTCAGCAGGAATGTGGTCGCTAGGTTGTTCTGTATAACCCTGCTGTTGGAAAAATTCTGCCGCGCGGTTGGTCAGGGCGAACACGTTTGAGACATCGGCCTCCTTCGCTATTTGCTCAGCGTGTTGAACAAGCTCAACACCATAGCCGAGCCCCTCGTGCGCCTGCTTGACGTAGAGGCAGGCAATTTCCGCCATGTTGTCATCCGGGTAGCGGTACAGAGCGACAGAGCCAACGACGTTGCCGTCGATTTCCAACACCGAGTAATCTTCAATTTTTTCAGCAACGGCGGCGTAGTCACGTGGAACCAGATGAGCATTTCTGACCGATCTACCGATCATGCCTAACAACTCAACAATATCCTCCTCACGCAGTGGGCGAATGGTGCGGTAGCTATCGGCATAGACCATGGTACCGACACCCTCGTTCGAAAACAGCTCGCTGAGCAAAACGCCGGGGGTTTCTCCATCGAGCAGATGCACACGGGGAATACCTAACTGACACGCAGCGGCGGCGGAGCGTATGATCGGATCGGAATCGCTTACAATCTCAGCTGCGCGCATCGCGCCCTTGGGCAATTCCTCCCCCACGCCCCGAAGCAGGATGAGTTTTTTCGCCGAAACAGATTGGGCAAACGTTGCGAGATTAGCCGATAGCGGATCGTCTTCGGAAATATCCAGCACGACCGCCTGGCCGCGTCCAAGCGCAGCAATCGCCTCGGCGGGATCAGCTGTAGTTTTGTGCAGGCTCTGGCTGAACTTCAGCTCCACCTCAGCAGCTCTGTCGAGCAAGTCATCCGTGCTGTGCACTGTGCTCCCAATGACCAGTTGGACACCGATGTTCTGCAGCGACACCAGATCGAGCATGGTTTCCGCCAAAGCGGGCACCGGGGCATCGATCACCACAACAAATACCTTACCACGGAATTGTGGCACGTATTGCAGCAGTCCTCTGACATCTCCCCAAGACATAAGAATAGTGAATTTGGAATGGTGAATAGTGAATGACTCCGGTACCTATGACGCCGCACTTGTGTGAGCTTGTCCGGGGACCAGATCTTTCCACAGGTCGTTGCCCTCGGCAATCATTCTCTGGACATCGCGTCCGGTGTATTTGAGCAGTCCTTCATCGCCACAAGGAATCGAGTGGATCATCC
>JARFPV010000214.1 GCA_029288115.1 Akkermansiaceae bacterium
ATCCTATGGGATGGGTAGAAACTGTCATGGGTTTCTTGTCGGATGGGGTGTCTGGTGTGATGCCAGATGGTGACGTCAAGGATCTGGTTGTTGATGGCGTTATTGGTGGTGTTGGCAGTGTGGTTATTTTCCTGCCACAAATTCTGCTGCTGTTGTTTTTTATCGGGTTGATGGAGTCGACTGGCTACATGGGGCGAGCTGCATTGCTCATGGACGGGCTGATGAGCAAGGTGGGATTAAGTGGTAAGGCATTTCTGCCGCTGATGAGTTCCTATGCATGTGCTATTCCAGGGATCATGGCGACGCGGAGTATGGACAGTGCCAAGCAACGGTTGTTGACGATCCTTATTGCTCCTTGGATGAGCTGCACGGCGCGACTGCCGGTTTATACACTATTGATTGGTATGTTGTTGGCTACGCATGGAGCGATGGTCCAGGCGTTGGTGCTGGCTGGGATGTATTTCCTCGGCACGGCTACGGCACTTATCGCGGCTTGGCTGTTGGCTCCCCGGGTCAAAGGCGAAGAAGAGCCAACCCATTTCCTGATGGAGCTACCTGCTTACAGTGTGCCTGATTTCTCCTACATTGGCAGGCATCTCGTCGAGCGTGCGTGGTCGTTTCTCAGAAAGGCGGGCACGGTGATTCTCGGAATTTCCATCATTTTGTGGGCACTGCAAACTTATCCTAAACCTGAGGAAGGATCGCCGGCCGCAGAAGACCCTGCACTGGCGCTGGAGCAGAGTTTCATGGGCAAGATCGGGCATGCGATCGAACCTGTGGTCAAACCGCTGGGGTACGATTGGCGCACGGGAACGGCTGTGTTAGCCTCGTTTGCTGCCAGGGAGGTGTTTAACTCCAGCTTGGCGATTTCCTATTCGGTGGATGAAGAGGAGTATGAGGAAGAGGAAAAATTTTATGAGGCACTTCGTTCGCGTTTGGCGGCTGCAACCTGGCCAGACGGAAGTAAGGTTTACACGCCGGTGACAACCCTGAGTTTGCTGGTGTTCTTCGTCTATGCACTGCAATGCTTGCCGACGACGGCGGTGGTTCGGCGTGAGACGGGCTCGTGGAAATGGGCGATTGGCCAGCTCGTGGCAATGTCGGTGTTTGCGTGGGTCGCTGCCTTTGCTGTGTTCCAGATAGGCCGCTTGATAACCGGTTAAAACCTGCGAGAGTAGACCATGGACTGGGCCAACTGGCAGACTTACGTAGCACCAGCGATCGTACTGGCGGTGGTGGCTATTTTTATCCGCCGGTGGATTAAAAAAAGCGACGCGAATTGCTGTGGTGGCCGATGTGGCTGTGGGGTGAGCAAGCGGAAGCGGGGTTGATTGGTTGGTTTGTGTCGGGTGAATGCTAAACTCTAGCCCCTCCGGGGCTGGTTGTGATTTCCCGACTCCTGATCCCTGATCCCTGATCCCTGCTAATGCTTCGCCATGTGCGAGTGGTCGAGGATGTCGGTGACGACTCGGGCGGGTTCGACGCCGGTGAGGCGTTGGTCGAGGCCTTGGAATTTGAAGCTGAGTTTGTGGTGGTTGATACCGCAGCGTTCGAGGATGGTGGCGTGGAGGTCGCGGGCGTGGACTTTTTGGTCCGGGGTGATGATGTTGAATGAATACTCGTCGGTTTCGCCGTAGCTCATGCCACCTTTTACACCGGCGCCTGCCATCCAGATGGAGAAGGCGCGCGGGTGGTGGTCGCGGCCGTAGTTGGAGTCGGTGAGTCTTCCTTGTGAGTAGACGGTGCGACCGAATTCTCCGGCGAAGATGACGAGTGTTTCATCGAGCAGTCCTCTGCGTTTCAGGTCTTGGATGAGTCCGTAGCATGCCTGGTCGACGTCTTTGCACTGGGACGAGAGGTCACGTGGGAGGTTGCCGTGTTGATCCCACCCGCGGTGGAAGATCTGGGTGAAGCGGACGCCGCGTTCGACGAGGCGTCGGGCCATCATGGCACAGTAGGCGAAGCTACCGGTGGTTTTGGCGTAGGGTCCGTAGAGGTTGTAGGTTTCCTCGGATTCCTTGGACATGTCGGTGAGTTCTGGGACGGACATCTGCATGCGGTAGGCCATTTCGTATTGTTGGATACGTGTTTGGATTTCCTGGTCGCCGACTTGATGCAAAGTTTCCTGGTTGAGTGCTGAGAGTCCGTCGAGCATTTTGCGGCGCATTTTGCGGCTGATGCCAGGGGCGTCTTTGAGGTAGAGGACGGGGTCGCCTTGGGTGCGGAGGTTGACGCCGGCGTGTTTTCCGGGGAGGTAGCCGGAGTTCCAGAAGCTGGATGAGATGGCCTGGACGTTGGACAGCGGGCTGGAGTGTTGTGCGTTGAGTACGCAGAAGGACGGTAGGTCCTGGTTGAGTGATCCGAGTCCGTAGGAGAGCCATGATCCCATGGAGGGTCGACCTGGGATCATGCTGCCTGTGAACATCAGGTGGTTGGCGGGGACGTGGTTGATGGCGTCTGTGTGCATGGATTTGATCACACAGATGTCGTTGGCCATTTTTCCGTGCCATGGGAGGATGTCGGAGATCCAGGTGCCGCCGTCGCCGTATTGTTTGAACTTGGTGAATGACCGGGCGACTGGGAATTTTGCCTGCTTGGCGGTCATACCGGTGAGGCGTTGTCCGGATTCCTCAAGGAAGCTTTTGATGTCTTTTTTGAAGTCCTTCTGGATTTGTGGTTTGTAGTCGAAGGTTTCGAACTGTGAGGGTGCGCCGATCAGGGAGATGTAGATGACGCGTTTGGCGCGGGCGGGGAAGTGGGCGATGGTTCCTGATTTACCTGAGATGGCGCCCATGAGTTCGGGTGGCAGGAGTGAGGCGAGTGCCGCGCTGCCGAGTCCCATGGCATTTTTGGAGAAAAACTGCCTACGGCTAATGGAGTTGTTGTGTAGCCCGATGGTTTTGGCGATATCCTCGTGGTTCATGGGGGTGTTACTTGTTTAGGGTTTCATCCATGTTGAGGATCTGGTTGGCGACGACGGTCCAGGCGGCGAGTTGTGGGACTGGGAGTTTTGGGTCGGGGGGAGACTCTCCGACGTTGATGAGCTTTTTAGCTTCTTCGGGAGTGGATGTAAATTCTTCCAGTGCGTCGGAGTAGGTGGATTGTGCCACTTTGATTTCGCTTTCTCTCATGGGTCGTGAGATGAGCAGGCGTGCGATGTAGTGAATGATGGTTTCAGGCGTGTCGGCCTTTTGCATGGCGCGTTGTGCGATGTGTCTCGAGGCTTCAACGAACTGGGTGTCGTTCATGATCACGAGTGCTTGCAGTGGGGTGTTGGTGATTTCTCTTTTGACGCAGGTGACATTTCTCACCGGAGCGTTGAAGATTTTCATGGAGGGTGGGGAGGCGGTTCGTTTCCAGAATGTGTAGATCGAGCGGCGGTAGAGTTTGTTGCCGGTATCGGGTTGATAGATCCTGGTGTTGGATTTTTTCATCGAGATCGTTTTCCAGATATCTTTGGGTTGGTAGGGTTTTACGGGTGGGCCACCGAATTGTTCGTGGAGCAGTCCGGATGTGTGCAGGGCTAGGTCGCGGATTTGTTCGGCATCGAGGCGGTAGCGTGGTGCCCGGGCGAGCCATTTGTTGGCGGGATCGATTTCGTATTTTTTGGGATCGATCTGTGCGCTTTGCCGGTAGGTGGCGGAGGTGACGATGGTGCGGAGCAGGTGGTGGAGGTCCCAGTTGTTTTCGACGAAGTCGGTGGCTAACCAGTCGAGGAGTTTCGGGTGTGTTGGGCGTGCGCCCATGACGCCGAAGTCTCCGGTGGTGGTGACGATGCCTTTGCCGAAGATGTAGTGCCAATAGCGATTCACGGTGACGCGAGCGGGTAGTGGATTTGTTGGCATGGTGAGCCACTGGGCCAGCCCGAGTCGGTTCCGTGGCAGGTCGGCCATGGGTGGGAGCATTGCCGGGGTGTCTGCGGTGACTTTATCGCGTCGTTGGGTGTAGTTACCGCGTTCGAGGATGTGGGCGAAGGGTTCCTTGTCCTTGTTTTCCTGCATCACCAGGGTGGTGGGTGAGCGGTCGTGGATGGCTTTTTGTTGTTTCTTGAGTGGGGTGAGTTGTTGGTGGATGGTGGTGCCTTTGGGGTCGACTTTGCTGAAGTAGTGCGTGCGGATTTGGGTGAGTTGATCTTTGTTGGGCTTGGGTAGCTTGAGGAGTTTGGCGATGGGAGTTTTATCGTTGGACGATTTGTGAGCGGCTTGTTCCTTTTTGAGCCATGCTTGGAATGGGGTGTTGTTTTTCTTTTCCAGCTCGGCGAGTTGCTTTTCCAGTTGGGTGATGCGGGGTTTGAGTTTTGCGGACGCCGATTTGTCAGCTGCGTTCATGAGTCTGACATTTGGCGGGTGGTCTTCGGCGTGTTTATCGAGTGCCGCCATCGGTGTGTTGCGGAAGAACGCGGTGAGCTGGTAGTTTTCCTTCATCGATATGGCATCGAACTTGTGGTCGTGGCATGCGGCGCAGCCGGTGGTCAGTCCGAGCCAGGTGGCGGAGGTGGTATCGACGCGGTCCTGAGCGTAGAGGACGTGGTATTCTTCAGCGATTGATCCACCTTCTCCGTTGGTTGGCATGCAGCGGCTGTATCCGGTGGCGACGATTTGGTTGAGAGATGGATCGGGCATCATGTCACCGGCGATTTGCTCGCGGGTGAACTGGTCGAAGGGCATGTTTTGTTTAAATGCGCGGAGAATCCAGTCGCGGTAGGGCCAGATCGAGCGGTAGTTGTCGAGTTGGTAGCCATGGGTATCGGCGTAGCGGGCGACATCGAGCCAGTGGCGTGTCCAGTGCTCTGCGTAGGCGTCGGTGTTGAGGAGTTTATCGACGGTTTCGCGGTAGACGGTGTCGAAGTCACGTGTGTCACTGAGTATTTGGTCCAGTGCTTCGGGTGTTGGAGGGAGGCCTGTGAGGTCGAAGTAGAGTCGACGGATGAGTCGTGCCGGTTTTTCTTCGGGGTTGGGTGTTAGGTTTGCTTGTTCAAAGCGTGCGGCGATGAATCGGTCGACTGGGTTCTCCTTGGCCCATGTGGTGTGTGCAACTTCGGGGAGGGGTGATTTTTTTGGTGGGATGTATGCCCAGTGGGGTTCGTATTTGGCACCTTCTTTGACCCATCTGCGGACCAGGGCGATTTTTTCAGGTGTCAGGATTGAGCCGTGAGGTGAGCGTGAGGGGTGGATGGGCATGACCTGTTCGGGGTCGGTGCTTTCCATCAGTTGGACGAGCAGGGAGTTATCGGGGTCGCCGGGGATGATGGCGGGTTTGCCATTTTCGCGTTCTTCGAAGGCGAATTCTTCCAGGTCGAGGCGGAATGGTTGACCTTTGTTACCTGAGAGCTTGCCGCCGGGTTCGCGGCTGCCGGAGTCGGGTCCGTGGCAGTGGTAGCAGGATTCCGAGAGGATCGGCTGGATGTGTTCGTTGAACGAAATCGTCTCCAGTTCTTGAGTTAGGCGAGGTGTTTCTTTCTGCTCTTGAGCATTTGAAAGTGGCTCGTTCTCTTGCTGGGACGAGCTCGGTTTTTTGTCACACGACGCCAATGTACCTAGGGCCACGAGGGCCGCGTATATCAGGGTGTGTGTATGATGAGTCAAAACAAGATGATGAGCTCAGTCGGAATGTCCTAATGCTTCGCCATGTGTGAGTGGTCGAGGATGTCGGTGACGACGCGGGCGGGTTCGACACCTGTGAGCCGGAAATCGAGGCCTTGGTGTTTGAACGTCAGTTTATGGTGGTTCATGCCGCAGCGTTCCAGGATGGTGGCGTGGAGGTCACGGACGTGGACTTTCTGGTCCGGGGTGGTGATGTTGAAGGCGTATTTGTCTGTGTCGCCGTAGGTCATGCCGCCTTTGACGCCTGCACCTGCCATCCAGAGGGAGAATGCGCGCGGGTGGTGGTCGCGGCCGTAATTCTTGTCGGTGAGTGTGCCTTGTGAGTAGACGGTGCGTCCGAACTCTCCGCCGAAGATGACGAGAGTGTCGTCGAGGAGTCCACGGCGTTTCAGGTCCTGGACGAGGGCGTAGGCTCCCTGATCGACGTCCTTACACTGGGATGCGATATCGCGCGGCAGGTTGCCGTGTTGGTCCCAACCGCGGTGGAAGATTTGGGTAAAGCGCACACCGCGCTCGGCGAGGCGACGTGCCATGAGGGCGGAGTAGGCGAAGGTGCCGGGCTTTTTCGAGTCAGGCCCGTAGAGTTCGTAGGTTTCCTCTGTTTCCTCGGACATGTCGGTGAGTTCTGGGACGGACATCTGCATGCGATATGCCATTTCGTACTGTTGGATACGGGTCTGGATTTCCGGGTCTCCTACGCTTTCGAGCGTCTTTTGGTTCAGGGCGGACAGTCCGTCGAGCATATCGCGGCGGAGTTTCCGGTCGATGCCTGGGGCGTCCTTGAGGTAGAGGACGGGGTCGCCTTGGGTGCGCAGGTTGACGCCGGCGTGTTTGCCGGGGAGGAAGGTGGATCCCCAGAGGCGGGCGGAGATGGCCTGGACGTTGGAGTAGGGGCTGGAATGTTGAGCGTGGAGCACGCAGAAGGTTGGAAGGTCTTGGTTGAGTGATCCGAGTCCGTAGGAAAGCCATGAGCCCATGGATGCGCGGCCAGCGACCATGCTGCCGGTGTACATCAATTGGTTGGCGGGCTCGTGGTTAATGGCGTCCGTGTGCATGGATTTGATGACACAGATGTCGTCGGCCATTTTGCCGTGGTAGGGGAGGAGGTCGGAGATCCAGGTGCCGCCGTCGCCGTATTGTTTGAAGTCGACGAACGATGGAGCGACGGGGAATTTTGACTGTCCTGAGGTCATGCCGGTGAGTCGTTGCCCGGATTTGACGAGGAAGTCCTTGATGTCTTTTTTGAACTCTTTTTTGAGGTGCGGTTTGTAGTCGAATGTTTCGAACTGTGAGGGTGCGCCGATGAGGGAGATGTAGATGACGCGTTTGGCACGGGCGGGGAAGTGGGAGGTGCCAGTTTTTCCTCCTGAGATGGCGCCCATGAGTTCGGGTGGCAGGAGTGATGCGAGTGCGGCACTGCCGAGGCCCATGGCATTCCTGCGGAAGAACTGCCTACGGGTGAGTGAGGTGTCGTGGAGATCGACGGTTTTTCTGAGGTCGGTTGGGTTCATGGCGTGGTTACTTGTTTAAGGTTTCGTCCATGTTGAGGATCTGGCTTGCGACGATCGTCCATGCGGCGAGTTCTGGGGCTGGGAGTTCTGGATTGGGTTTGGAGTCACCGACGTTGATGAGCTTATCGGCATCGGCCGGGGTGGCGGTGAATTTCTCCTTGGCTCGGTTGAAGGTGAGTTTAACGACGTCGAGTTCATCGTTGCTCATCGGGCGTGCGAGTAGGGCTGATGAGATCAGGTTGATGCGTTCATCTTGGGTCTTGGCTTCCTTCATAGCGCGCGCGGCGAGCTGGCGTGATGCTTCGACGAATTGCGGGTCATTCATGATGACGAATGCTTGCAGAGGGGTATTGGTGAGTTCCCGTTGGACGCATGCGATTTCCCTGACGGGGGCGTTGAGGATTTCCATGGCGGGGTGTGGTGCGGTGCGTTTCCAGAAAGTGTAGACTGAGCGGCGGTAGAGTTTATCGCCAGTGTCGGCCTTGTAGTTTTTGGTATTGGATTGTGGCATTGCGACAGCCGACCAGATTCCCTTCGGTTGATAGGGTTTTACGGATGGTCCGCCGATTTCGTTATTGAGGAGTCCTGAGGCTTTCAGGGCGAGGTCGCGGATTTGTTCGGCATCCATGCGGTAGCGTGGGCCGCGTGAGAGGAGGATGTTTTGAGGGTCCACCTTGAGGTGTTTCGCGGTGATGGCCGAGCTTTGGCGGTAGGTGGATGAGGTGACGATGGTGCGCAGGAGGTGGTGGAAGTCCCACTTGTTTTCCACGAAGTCGACGGCGAGCCAGTCGAGGAGTTTCGGGTGGGTTGGGCGTGAGCCCATGACACCGAAGTCGCCGGTGGTCTCGACGATGCCGCGTCCGAAGATGTAGTACCAGTAGCGGTTGACGGTGACGCGTGCTGGCAGTGGGTTTTCGGGTTTGGTGAGCCATTGGGCGAGTCCGAGTCGGTTCCGTGGCAGGTCACCCATGGGTGGCAGAGACAGGGGGGTGTCTGGGGTGACTTTATCTGACTTGTCGGAGTAATTGCCACGGATGAGGATGTGAGCGAATGGTTCCTTGTCCTTGTTTTCCTGCATTACCAGAGTGACGGGTGATTTGTCATCGAGTGTTTTTTTCTGCTGCTTGAGCTGAGCGACTTGTTTGTTGAGCTCGACATCTTTGGTATCGACGGTGCTGTTGTAGTGGTCGCGGATTTTCTGCAGTTGTTTGGCATCGGGTTTATCCAATGCGATGAGGTGGTTGATGAGTGAGGCCTTGGCCATCTCTGCACATTCTTTGGCGGTGAGTGTACGGTTGTAGAACTGGATACCTGATGTCTGCATGTAGTGAGTGTGCGGTCCCTTGTGGCGGCGGCCAATGGTGAGGGGTGCGCTGTTTTTGATGCTGCCCTTCAGGGTATCGTTGTTGACTTGGAGTGGGACGGATTTGCCGTCGATGTAGATTTTAAGTCCCTTGGCTTTTCCACTGCCGTCGTAGGTAACCATGGCATGGAACCAAGTTTTGCGTGGGAAGAGTCCCTTGGTAGTGACTTTGATGGCGTCGGTGGGGAAAGAGCTGACTAAGTGAGCGGAAAGCTTGTTGCCGCTGAGGTAGAGGTCATAGCCTCGATAGCCTTGGGTGGTGTCGACTTTGGCGATCAGTCCAGCGCTGCTGCGGTGGGGGAGATTGAGCCAAGCGCCGTAGGAAAACGCTTGGTCACGTTCGAAATCGGGTCCGTTATCAATGGTGATCGCATTATTTTCGAGGTGGACGGCTTTGGCGGTGGGGCCGGCGATCCATTTGACGGGTTTCTCCGTTTTATAGGTGATACCTTTGCTTTGATCATCAAGGGGCATTTCCAGAATCAAGCCGGCAGGGGTCTTGCTGTTGGCAGGTTGTGCTTTTTGTTGTGTGAGCCAGGCTTTGAATGCGGGTTCAGCGGATTTGCGGTGATCGGCGAGTGCTTTTTCTGCGGCGGCGACTTGTTTGCCGAGCTCTTCGGACTTGGCTTTATCCTCTTCGCTTTGGACCTTGATGTTCGGTGGGTGCAGGGCGTTGTTGCGATCCAGAGCGGTCATGGGTGTGTTGCGGAAGAAGGCGGTGAGCTGGTAGTTTTCCTTCATCGAGATGGCGGCGAACTTGTGGTCGTGGCAGGCGGCGCAGCCGGTGGTGAGTCCGAGCCAGGCGGCGGCGGTGGTGTCGACGCGGTCTTGGGCGTAGATGGCGTTGTATTCATCGGCGCTGGCACCACCTTCTCCGGTGGTTGGGCGGCAGCGGTTGAAGCCAGTGGCGACGATCTGATCGAGGTTAGCGTTGGGCATCATGTCGCCGGCCATTTGTTCACGGGTGAACTGGTCGAATGGCATGTTGTTTTTAAATGCTTTGATCACCCAGTCGCGGTAGGGCCAGA
>JARFPV010000219.1 GCA_029288115.1 Akkermansiaceae bacterium
GCTGGCGCTTGATCAACTTGGCCTGGGGTGCCGTTATCACCAACGACGATGATATTGGTTTTACTGAGATCAACAGACGCGAGAAGCCGTCCGATTTCGTGGTCAAGGGCTTCTAACATCTTCACATAGTAGTCCTTGTCAGTGGTGCCAGCTGTCGAATATCCGTTGGTTGGTGTGACGTATGGAGCGGGATCATGGAAGGGAGAATGCGGGGTGTTGAAGCCCATCCAGACGACCCATGGATTGTCACCCTGAGCGGTTATGAACGAGACTGCCTCATCGACTTGGACAGAAGTAGCATAGGGGCTACTGTAGGTTCCTGGGACGAGAGTGGTTATGTCTGTTCCCGTGTCTGTGACTATTCCGTTCTCGATTTTAATACGTGTCCAAGAGGCGTAGTCGGGGACGCCCCCTCCTTGTGTCCCTGAGAAGTTTGGCCAGCCACCGGTGTCGTAAGGTCCGGAGGATCCGGAGCCGAGGTGCCATTTCCCGAAGGATGCGAGGCCGTAGTCGGGAGCTTCGGTGGCCATGATTTCGGGAAAGGTGAGTTCGGATGCGGGCAGGGTGGAGTTGGCACTTGGGTTGCCGACACTATGTTGATACGGTTGTCTGCCAGTGAGAATGGTAGCGCGAGTCGGTGAACATATGGGTTGGGAATAGCCGCGCGTGAAAAGGAGACCGGATTCTGCGAGGGTTTCGAGATTGGGCATCTTAGCCAGCTGGATCCCTGTGCCGGGGGTGTTATAGAGTTCGGATGCATCGATGCCCCAGTCATCTAGAATAATCAGAAGGGTATTATTCTGAGGCCCTTCACTGACGACGGAGTTGTCGTATGCGAAGCCCGTGTCATCGAAGGGGCTTAAATAGTCGAGATTGCCACGATAGAAATAGCCGGATTCTGTGTTGGCACGTGTGACATCGGTAATGGTGGTTTCCGCTCCATTGGCAAGTGGAGCTGCGATCGGCACCCATGGATCGACTAGGTCGGAGGACTCAATGTTATATTGACCTCCCTCGGCAGTAGACCATGTCAGGGTAACATCCCCACTGTTCTGATTGACATTGATTTCCTTGATTTTCAACTGCGTTTCCGGACCGCCTTCAAAGACGATATCTCGATTGGCTGGCAGGGTTGGGTTACTAGTGCCCTGCACGGTGCCAAAATAATAGCGACTGATATTGTAGGGAAAAACAGGGGTGCCATCTGTGGCAATGCAGGAAAAATATGCCCAGGTGCCGCTAGGGAATTCCGGAGTGACACACCATCGAACGTTATATTCATTGAGGTCAAAATCAGTGCCGTGGGTGAGACCGAGATCGCCCTTATAGGCGTAGTCTTCAAGGTAGTGACCGAGGGTGTATTGGGCGCTGACGTTTGGGCCATACTGGTTGGCGGCGAGTGGGTTGGTGCGAGCGGCCTCATTGCGGGTGATCCACAAAGGCAGAGTGTTTCGCCCAGTGATATTCAAATTAGTCGAGCCGTTGGTGCCATCGCGCAACTGGTAACCAGAGATCATCCGGCGGACCCCACTGGTAGGATCGAGCGGATCGTCGTAACCGTATGGTCCGTAGAGCGGAAATCCGTCAAAGGTCCATGCGAGAATGGGAGAGTGAGTGCCGTTGGGTGATTCGGTATAGGTATTGGAGTTTGAGTTGTAGTTCACCGAGTCACCGAGCAGGTGGCGAAGCCCAGTAGGGTTTGCATGGTAGTGATGAGTTGCACCAGCTTGGTGAGCGTTGGCCGGATCAAAGGTGTTGGATTCGTTGACGTAGGCATCGCGGTTCCAATTGCCGTCACCACGGTTCGGCACGGTCGGTGGCCCGGCATCGGATTGGGTGGCATTGATAAATGAAAACGCATCGCGGGAATCAAACATCGCAACGCCGTCCACGAAGTAGCCGATGGCGCCGAGGCCGGTAAGGGGTTTTGGCATTGAAGAAACTACAGGATTACGCGGAAAACGCGCCGTTTGGGCGGTGTTGGCGGGGTAGTTGGCAAAGATGTTTCCATTATTGTACCACGGCCCCATGACATGAAACGCCAGACCGGATGTACGAATATAAATGTCGGTAGTGGTGGTGGATATTTCGCTGACGCCGGCGTAAGTGGGCATCAATTGGCTAACTCCCCCATTTGGATGGGTCCAGCTGGTGACTGGGCTAACGGCTGCTTCTTCGGTAACGCTCGGATAGATGCGGGCATACTGACCGGAATGATCGGTAAACCAAGAGGTAGTAAGTGGCTCTGCGGAAACCGAGCTAAGAATGAGTAGAATAAGAAATGAACGAATCATGGTGGTATTGACTTTCGTAGTTGAACTGCCAAATCGTGGGGTTGTTGCGGTTCTGATTGTTAAGATTTCGTTAAGACTCTTTCGTGCACAAACATTGTGATGGAGCCTGCATTTGCGGGCTTCTTTTTATTTGGGTATTTTTGGATCGACTAGGTGAATTTTAACAGGTCTGCTAGGTATTCATTCCTCATGATAATAAGTAACTTACCATCATTCGCTCTCGCCGTAATCAGCACCTTATTTCTTTGCCAGTGTGCCAGCAATCGTATTCCTGAGCTAAAACAGGGTGAGGCGTATCTGGATGCCTCGCCAGCAAACAAGCATCGCGCGCAACTCACGGGTTTTCGTATCGTTTCTGTGAACGGAAAAAAAGCTCGAGGTAGTGCTACCCACATACCCATTGGGCCGGTGAAGGCAGTTGTGGCATTTAATTGGCCTAAGGTTGGCAAAAAGCAGGTTCCCCTGAACTTCAATGCCCGGCAGGGGCATGTCTATTTTATGAAATACGACCGCTTTCCGCACCCTGACAAACAAGGAAAGGGGTTGGCTGGTGTCTCGAAGGGGCTCATGACGACTGGAGCGCATTTACATATACTGGGATTCCCATTCTTTGGCGCCGGAGTAGTGGTGGGCTTTGTAGAACACGTCCGGCAAGGATTAGGCATAAGAACCCGCTTAGGGAGAGCTGCCAGCTACATCGATCTCTATGTCATTTCCACTCTCTCAAGCGAAGGTGTCGTGCGGAAAGTGAGAACTTACCCTTCGGGAAGAGTAGAGAATCGGTAAGATCCAAGCTGGGTTGATCAAGTCACAGTCGTACGTTGAAAACGACGATTGTTCGCAGTAACTCAAAGTATGTTCCGAGCTATTTTTTCCCCACCCACTTCACTGCGTTGGTAAGAAGCTTTTTGAACGACGCGTTGGTATGAGCCTTGTCATCATGACCAAGAGTGATGCAAACGATCCGTGTCTTGGGGTCCTTGACCACCCAGACGCTGGGGATGGGGTCTTTGGTTTTGTCCGGGGCGTTGTGGCAGCAAACGTGGACGTAGTCGGGGGACTTGAGTTGGAAACGATAGTTCTCGTCTGTGATTTTGAAATTTTTGGGAATTTCCTTGGTAACGGCGTGGTCGCTGTCGTTGACAGTCACCTCAAAGACTCCTTTCCCGTGACTGGGGGTGCCACCTCCCACGAACCGATCGTTGTAGCCTTTCCACGGGTGCCTCCAGGTAGCGGCGTGTAGCATTACCAATCCCCTGCCCTCGTCTGCATGAGTGTGTAGTGCATTTTGCCATGCCTCGGTCCCCCATTGTTTGTGATTACCACTAAACACAAGGACGTCGGCCTGTTTGATAAGTTTGAGTGCCTCTGTCAGGTTGGGTGTGGCTGCGACATCGATTCCGCCGGATGCCTTGAGTGTTTTTGCGTCTGTGCCGAGGAAATCCCGTGGGAAATGGTGTGAGCTTCCCGAGCCAACTAACAGAACCCGCAACAGCTTGGTATCTGGTGTTTTGGAAAACGACTGCCCCATCGGCTCAGTGCTATTGGCGGGGAGTTCAGCCAGCAAGTGGCCAGTGGGGTGGAAAAATGCGAGAACAACGAGGAAAGCAGCGGGTAATCTCATGGCACATAAGGATGTAGTCCCGCTAATCAGCCATGCCAAGGGGATTCTGCGTGGATGGAGTTTCCCAAAACCTCTCCCTCGTTTTTTTTTTGCATCATTCACAAATCACTGTTTCAGCTTGTGGGGCTGGGGGTAGTACTTGGGCATGAGCAAAGGGCGCAGCACCATCGGGGTCTTATCGCGATGAAGTTTTTTCCATGGTCGCGTCTTGTCCTGATCGAAGCGGCCCCACCAGAGTTTTCCGCCCTTACGCCAGGCATCGAGGATGATACCTTGCTCGAACGGTTGGCCGTGTGCTGTTACAACAATGCTGTTGTGCTCGAAGGGGGTGCCCCGCCTGCTCGTGGCGAGATGTAGGTCGAGTGATGTAGATTTTAACCGGAAAAGCGGCGGAAATAAATCATTGCGCCATTGGTAACAGAGACCTCGCTCACGCAAGCCTCGGTTCACTAACCAGTTGTTGAACCACGGAAGGTGGGCTGGTTTGTAGGCCTTGGATAATTTGGCTGACTCCTCGACGGCGGTCACTGCCATCTTGTCGGCCTCGTCTTTAAGGACACTGGGAGAAAGCTGCTGCAAATCATGACTCATTTTTCGGGCGCGCTTCTCCCGGAAGGCTGGGCTGCCGGGGTCGACACAGGATGCAATCAATAGTGCGAGGATTGCGGTGCTGAAATGGGAAAATACGTTGGCTTTCAAGTTTCTGGGAAGTGGTGGGATATTTTTAGCAGCCCATTATGGATTAATGCCGAGGGCTTGAGTTCAGAGAATCGCGGCGCATTTGGCGAGAATTTCGAGATAATCTTCCGCCTGCCATGCCGAGCGCCCGATGAACAGCCCATCAATATGTGGGCATTGGATCAGTTCTTCACAATTATGAGGGTTGACCGAACCGCCATATAGGCATGGGACCGCGTGGCCAAGAATTTCTGTGGCCACATCGATAATTTCAGCCTGGCGGGCATCTGCATAGTCTGCCGTGGCCGGAATGCCGTTATTTCCAATGGCCCAGACGGGTTCATAGGCGAGCAAGATCGTTGATGATTTCTGTTCACCTGTGAGTCTGCCCAAGGCGGCGTGGATCTGCGTATGGAGTATTTCCTGAGTTCGGCCCATCTCGCGTTCGCTCAATGTCTCACCAATACATATCAGTGGCACGATGCCGTGACGGACCGCCGCTTCTACCTTCAGCCCCACCGTCCGATCTGTTTCACCAAAATGTTGTCGCCGTTCGGAGTGCCCCAGTTCCACAAGATCAGCGCCACAATCCTTGACCATCAGTGGGGATACCTCCCCTGTCCAGGCACCTTCATCGTCCCAGTGCATATTCTGCGCTCCTACTTTGACTGAGGTCTCAGCAAGGATTTGTTTGACCTCGCGCACATTTGGGAACGAGGGGATCACAAAGCTTTGGATTCGCGGATCCCGGTCGGCATCGGCTTTAGCTAATTCGTGGGCATATGCCTGCGATTCAGACAAGACCTTGTTCATCTTCCAGCTCGTTCCGATCCAGTAGTCTGGTTGAGTCATTTACTTATGCATTTTTTGTGCGAGGGCACAACAGAGTGAGACTGGTACTATGAATTGCGTCAATGCTAATCCGCACAGACAGAATGGACGCTGGCGTTGCGTGGAAATCGATTTTTTATAACTACCGCAACTTTGTATTTGTCGGCAACCGTATCTGCATAGACCAATGGGGTTGCGAACAGAGCATCAGAAAACACGCCTCAGAAGAACCAAACTCGCTTGCTATATCATTCGTCATGCCATCTAATAGGAAACCATGAAACCGATCACACGCGCACTCCTGATCCTTACGGGCTCCTGCATCTCACTAACAGCCGACGAAAAGCCAAAAGGTATCGTCGCGCCCGGAACCGAAGTCAAACAACTCGCCACCGGAATGAAATTTACCGAGGGGCCGGTTTGGCTGCCTGAAAAGAAAATCGTCGTTTTCAGCGACATCCCTAACAGCATGCTCATGCAGTGGTCGGAGAAAGACGGCCTCAAACCTTACCGAAAATCGGAGCACGCGAACGGAAACATCCTGAGCGCGCAAGGAAAACTGCTCACCTGCCAGCACTCGGGACGCAATGTCATTTCCGAAGGCAAGGATGGCAAGATCACCGTGCTGGCGATGAAACACGACGGCAAGCGTTTCAACTCTCCGAACGATCTGGCTCAGCACAAGGACGGCTCGATTTGGTTCACTGATCCATCGTATGGCCTACGCGGTAAACCCGGCGACTATGATGGCAAGTGGGTGTTTCGTATGGATGGAAAGTCCGGTAAAACCAGTGTGATCTATAAGGGTTTCGACATGCCGAACGGCATTGCATTTTCAACCGATTACAAAACTGTCTACATCGCCGACACCGGCAAAGTCGGGATCATCCGTGCGTTCACCGTCCAGGGTGAGGGCATCACCCAAAAACCTCTCTTTGAAATTCCGATCCGCTGCGACGGCATGTGTATTGATACCGAGGGAAACATCTACACCACTTCCAAGGGGGGCATCCACGTTTACGACAAGGCGGGCAAGAAGCTTGGCGTGATCGCAACGCCCGAGCACCCGGCGAACGTCTGCTTTGGCGGTAAGGATTTTGACACCCTCTTCATTACCGCACGAAAATCCCTCTACTCGGTAAAAACGCTGAAGAAGGGCATGCGCTAACTACTTGGTATTCTTCTTAATCAACCCGATCGCTTTGTCGGCAAGCCGCTTACCAAACGTTTTGTAGCCTTCAACCGAGTAGTGGAGATCGTTTTTAAGGTCCTTGCCTTTCTTGTTCTTTCCGTCGTTTAAGTCATCGGTATCGACCCACTCCCCTCGCGGGTTAGCCTCGGCAACAGCGACCTGCGCTTTACGAACCATCGTCCAGTGCGGGTAGCGTTTGTCGTTCATGTCGAAATCGCTTAGGCGCCCAATGACAAAATTCACATCGTCTCGGCCCAAGTCCTTTGACAGCTGATCAATCAACCCCTTCATGCTCGCTGCATAGACTTCGCCGTGCTTTTCCTTGGCATCTCTTTCACCCTGCATCCACAAAAAGGTCACCGTCTTATACTTTTTACCATTCGTTGCTTTGGCCACTAATTTCATCATGCGGTCGTAAAGATCACCTGTCGCCTTTGGTTCATCGCCCTTAGCGGGCTTCCATTTTTTATACCACCGGCGGATCGGCTGACCACTTTGAGCGCTTTTGACGACCGTGACATTTTCTTTTCCATAAGCCGCCTCCACCGTGGGGGTGAATGAAATTTCAGGTTTCAACCCTCCCATGTTAGATTGTCCTGAAAGGATAAACAAATGCTTGTCGGCAGAGTCGACCGCTGTAGCGCTCACAAGCGTGACCAGGATTATGGTAAAAAGATGTTTCATACGGCGTAGCCTTTCACAGGTCCTTTACTAAAAACAGCACCAAATATCACTTCTTCGCATGCTTCGCCAGCGGCAGGCACAGACCTAACAACACAAGCCAGATCACATTCAACGGACTCATTAATCCATCGTGAATGATTCCCAGAATCAGAATGGTCACCGCGTAAACAAACAGGAAAAACACAGC
>JARFPV010000255.1 GCA_029288115.1 Akkermansiaceae bacterium
CACGTCACGGTGTTCGTCGGCAGCGTCAGATGTGTATAAGAGACAGGGTCTGCCTTCAGGCGTTTGTGTAGGTTTTCCAGAGTGAACTCGGCTCGGCGTTCGTGAGTGGAGCGTGTTCCCAGCACCGCGCAGTGGGTATAGGGCGGATAGCCGAATTGTTTTCTAAACTCGAGTTCCTGATCGGCATAGCCGGGGAAATCATGGTGGCGCGCAAACTGGATCGATGGCGAGTGCGGTGTGAACGTCTGGATGATGACCTCGCCTTTGAGTTCCCCGCGTCCTGCCCGGCCTGCTACTTGTGTTAGAAGCTGGAAGGTGCGCTCGCCTGCGCGGAAGTCGGGGACGTGCAGGCCAAGGTCGGCATTCAGCACTCCAACCAGAGTGACGTTGGGGAAATGAAGTCCCTTGGCAATCATCTGGGTGCCGATGATGATGTCGATTTTCCGTTGGTGGAATTTTCTCAAGGTGTCGCGCAGGGCGTTCTTGCGTCGCATGGTGTCGGTATCGATGCGTGCCACTCGTGCTTGCGGGAATACTTTTTCCAGCACTTCCTCAACCTGTTCAGTGCCGTATCCTTGGAACCGGATCGATGGATCTTGGCACTCGGGGCATTTTTTGGGTGTGATTGCCTGGTGACCGCAGATGTGGCAGATCAGCCGTTGTTCAGACCGGTGATAGGTGAGCGGGAGGGCGCAGTGGCGGCATTCACAGACGTGACCGCAGTTACCGCACTGCAGTGAGCGAGAGAAACCGCGTCGGTTCAGGAAAAGGATGACCTGCTCGCCCTCGTTGAGTTTTTTCTCCATGTGACCACGCAGGGGGTCAGAGAGAATGGTAGGAGCGCCTTTGAATTTTTTGCCCTCAATACGCATGTCGATGATGCGAATGATCGGGAGTGACTGGCCGTCAGCTCGATCTTCCAGTGTGAGAAGCTCGTATTTTCCAGTCTCAGTATTGTGAAACGACTCGAGCGATGGGGTGGCGGATCCTAACAGGACGGCGCATTGCTCAAAGTGTCCGCGCAGTACTGCAAGGTCCCGGCCATGATAGCGCGGCGCGGTATCCTGCTTGTAGGAATTCTCGTGTTCCTCATCGACGATGATGATGCCGAGATTGGTGAGGGGGGCAAACACCGCGCTGCGGGCGCCGATGACCACCCGGGCTTCGCCGTTGCGGATGCGGTGCCACTCGTCGTAGCGTTCGCCCTGGGATAGGTTCGAGTGCAGCACGGCGACTTGTTCCTGGATTGAGGCAAAGCGTGATTTGAACCGCTGCACCGTCTGTGGCGTGAGTGAAATCTCTGGCAGCATGACCAGCACGCTCTTGCCGGCATCGAGGCAGCGTTGGGCAGCTTGCAGATAGACCTCGGTTTTTCCCGATCCGGTGACGCCGTGCATCAGCATCGGCTTTTCGGGTTTTTCGATTTGTTTCAGGATGCTGTCCATGGCAACCGCCTGCCCTTCATTGAGTGAAAGCGGTTGGTCTTCCAGGAACTCCTCACCCTCGTCGGGGTCTCGCCTGACAGCTTCATTCTCCAGCGTGACGTAGCCGTTTTTTTCCAATGCCTTTACGGATGCCGTGACCGATCCGCCACCTAGATCCTTTAATGACATGTGACCACCTGCCGCTTCTAACATGGCAAGGATGAGATGCTGGCGAGGCGCTCGTTTTGATAATTTTTCCAACGTTTCCTCGTCGGGTTTTTCCGCCAACTTGACCACCTTGCGTGTTTTTTCCGAATGCGCTTCCTGCCGCACCGCCTCGGGTAGTAGTGCACGCATCACCAGCTCCATCGGGCTGCCATAGTAGTCGGCTATCCATTTGCCGAGCTCCATGAGCTTTGGTGTGATCAGCGGTTCGGGATCGATCAATTCCGCGATGTCACGCAGCGTGAACTTGGTCGGCATTTCCTCGGTGATATCGAGAATAGTGCCCGTTGAATTCCGGTTACGTAGAGGGATTTTAACCCGGCACCCAGTACGCGCGTCCATGCCTTCCGGAATGGCGTAATCAAACACCAGCTCGGAGGGGCCGTCGATCAGGACGCGGGCTGCAGGCATGGATGGGTTTTAAACTCCAAGATCTAAACGCCAAATACCAAATCGGAAATTTCTTCTAAAAACCTGTCACAAATCCTCGCCCTGATGCCAAGTGGGGGTGAAGATTATGCAAGCTGTGGAAAAAATACCAACGAACCAACCCGCTGACCGCAAGGCGTTCAGCGTTCTTGCCAAAGAGCACCATCGGAGTCTGCTCGCCTATGCGCAGGCGCTGACCAAGGAATCGCATACCTCACGAGACATCGTGCAGGATGCCTTTGTGGTGGCGTGGCGCAATCTGGAAACCTTCGACGTGACCCGGGACTTTGGATCCTGGATGCGGGGGATCGTTCGTAACAAATGGCGTGAGAGCCTGAGGAAAAGTGCGAGGCAGGTTGCTGTCGATGACGATGTACTTGAGTGCCTCGAAGCAGATGCCCGTCAGTGGGATGGCTTGCGTGACCAGGGTGGGGTGTTTAACCGACTCGAAAAGTGCCTCAAGAAGCTTCCTGAGAGCCTCGCCGAGGCGGTGAAGGCATTTTACTACGATGAATTAAGCGGTGAGGAAGCCGCCAATGTGTTGCATGTGCAGAGTGCCACCCTGCGTAAGCGGTTAGAGCGGGCGCGGGGTGGCTTGCGTGATTGCTTAAGTTCCAAGATTTAAAACCCAAATACCAAAATAATACTCATGAAAAACGAAGATCAAATGATAGACGCGTTACTAAAAGAGCACGCTCGAAACGGCAGCGGTGATGATGCCGAATTCCTGGAAACTCTGGACAAACGTCTCGATGAGGAAACGCGCGAAATAGCCATTGTAAAGCCTGATGGAAAGAGGCGTGGATACGGGATCGCTGCGGGGGTGGCTGCTGTGCTGACCTTGGGTGCGGCGAGTGTGCATTATTTCAGCAAAGACCGGGGTTTTGGTGATCAATTGGCGATGAATGATTCCGCTTCGGCGAGTCAGCAAGAGTCACGGTTGAAGGTGTCTGATGATCCTCAGTTTGGTCAGCCCATTGCCGTTCCCAGTGAAACTCAACGAGGAAATGACGCACCAAAGGATGACAGCGTTCATTCGAAGGAAGGAGCACCGCCCGCGACCGTATCACCGGTTCCCGTGATTCCACGTAAACACAAACCTCGACCTGTTGCTGCGGCCAGGCCTGGGGATGTCAAAGATGCAGATACTCCGGGGCTGCCGACAGGAGGGCTCTCGTTGCCCGAACCCCTCACGGGTGTCGTTGTCCCAGAAGTTGATGCGGAGGACATACAGAGACAACGCCTGAGAGTAGAAGGTGCGGAAAGAGAGTCAGCTTTTCAAAAACCATTACCCAAAGGCGTAAGCAAAAAAACCGACGCTGCCAGACCGGGGGTTGTCGCAGGAAGATCAGCAATGCCATTGTCGTTAGATGGTGGTACTGGGAGGCTGCGGGAGCCACACGTTCATCTTGAACGTAGGCATGACAACTCCGTGCCCGTCTCTGGTAATCGTTACGGTGCCCTAACCGACAACACGTTCAAGTCTCCATGGAAAGACCCGCTGTCGACATTTTCCGTGGATGTGGACACCGCTTCCTACACGAACGTCCGCCGTATGATCCAGAGTGGTCAGGCCATTCCCAAGGATGCCGTGCGGATTGAGGAAATGATTAACTACTTTTCCTACAATTACCGGCAACCGGAAGGGAAGCACCCGTTCTCTGTGAATGTGGAGACAGCATCCTGCCCATGGAATGAAAAGCACCGACTCGTCAAGGTGGGGCTCAAGGGTAAGGACATCGTTCGCGAGCAACGCCCTGCCGCAAACCTCGTGTTCCTTCTCGATGTTTCCGGTTCCATGAATAGCCAGGACAAACTGCCGCTGCTCGTCGAGTCGATGAAGATTCTGCTCAAGGAATTGAATGCTGACGACTCTGTTAGTATTGTCGTCTATGCAGGTGCCCAGGGCCTAGCGTTGCCTCCTACTTACGTCAACGCTGAAGGGCGCCAAACAATCCTCAAGTCACTCGAAAGCATGCGCTCCGGTGGTTCAACGAATGGTGGAGCTGGGATCACACTCGCCTACAAAATGGCGAAAAAGCACTTCGTCAAAGGTGGAATCAACCGCGTGATTCTGGGCACGGATGGCGACTTCAATGTGGGTGTCACTGGCGACGAATCACTTGTGTCCATGGTTGAGCGCCAGGCGAAGAGTGGAGTGTTCCTCAGCGTGCTTGGTTTCGGTCAGGGTAACCTCAACGATTCCATGTTAGAAAAAATCACCAACAAGGGAAATGGTAACTATTCCTACATCGATAGTCTGCGCGAGGGCCGTAAGGTGTTTCTTGACGACATGATGGGCAACATGGTGACCATTGCCAAGGATGTGAAAATCCAGATCGAATTCAACCCAGCGAAGGTCAGCAGTTACCGTTTGATCGGATACGCTAATAGGATGCTCAAAAAAGAGGACTTCAAGAACAAGCTGATTGATGCCGGGGAAATCGGAGCAGGTCACACAGTCACGGCTCTATACGAAGTTATCCCGGGCAATGCAGCCGAGGCCCCTCCTGAGGTTGACGGTTTGAAGTATCAGAAAAACAAACCTCAACCCAAACCCGTTGGACGCGAGGTGGTGGATAGCCCGGAAATGATGACGGTCAAACTCGCCTACAAGCAGCCGGAGGCAACCAAACAAACCGAGAGCACTTACTTCAATACGGCCGTGATCGACGGCGAGAAGGCATGGTCGCAGGCAAGTGACGACTTCAAGTTCAGCTCCGGTGTAGCACTCTTCGGAATGCTTCAGCGCCAGAGCGAGCATGCAGGGCAGGGGAACTACGCTCTGGTCCGCAAGCTTGCCGAGCAAGGTCGTGGCGAGGATGAAAAAGGCCACCGCACGGAGTTCTCTGACCTTGTGAGAAAAGTGGCGAAGTAGGAAGTCCGGTAGGGCGGATTGGCCTCAATCCGCCGTTATCCAAATGACCGTGAACTGTGTATCTCAGGCGCGTTGAGGCCAACGCGCTCTACCGGGGATCACAGCCTCCGAATCAAAAAACACCCGACCTTGGCGGCGAGCAATCGCCACCAGGGTCGTTTGATTTTCCAGTCGTTGCCGACTTTTTCAGAAAGCATCAAATCATTTTCCCACTGTCGGTTCAGTTCGGCCACGGTGCGGGTGTCGAATGCCACGAGTGCGACTTCGCGGTTCATTAGCACGGAGACGAAGTCAAAGTTGCTTGATCCGATCACCGCGATCTCATTATCCACCACCATGGTCTTAGCGTGCAGGACAGGACCAAGGTATTCGATCAGCCTGACACCTTTCGCCAGCATTTTTTGATAAAGCCCCTCACGTAAATAATCGACGATTTTTACATCCGAATCTCGCGGCAGTAACATGGAAACATTCACACCTCGTTCCCGCGCACTGTAAACGGCGCGTCGCAATCGTTTTGGCGGCACAAAGTAAGACATCGTCATTCGCACCGATTCCTGAGCTTGTGCGAGATGCACGGAGAAGAGTCTCCTGATCTCTTTACGGTTACCGAATCCCTCGCTTCCGATCACGATGCAGCGGCAGCCACCGGTATGGCCCGGACCCGGTTCGGGGTGTGGCTTTTTCTCCGCATCATCCAGCGGGCTGGGCTGGGGTCGGTGAAAGATGCGTTCTTTGGTCGCATACTCCCAGCTCGTGATAAACAGGTCGTTCAGGTGATTGGCAGCGGGGCCGTCCACCCGACATTGGGTATCGCGCCATGCGGAATCACCGCTGTGTTTTTCCGACCATTCGTCAGAAATATTCATCCCGCCCGTAAAGCCTGTTACCCCGTCAATGACG
>JARFPV010000277.1 GCA_029288115.1 Akkermansiaceae bacterium
GAGCTGAGCATTAGTCGTAAGGATATTAAGTCGTCAAAAATGTTAGGTAAGTCATTGATGCTGTCGGGCGGTCAGCTGGGTATGCAGGCGCAGGATGTAGCGGATGTTATTGCATACTTGAAAGCCGGAGCTCCCGTGGCAGGAAGTTCCAAGCCAGCGCCGAAAAAGACACCCAAGCCGGTAAAGAAGCCGACTCCCAAGATTGACCTGAACGACCGAAAAGCAGGCCTGAGCTATGAGAATGCACCCAAGATCGAGTGGGGTGATACCACGGGGAAAAAGCGTATTCTTTTTATTGCCGGTAGTACAACGCACCGACACGGCGTTCATGAATACAAGGCGGGTTCACTTCTGTTAGCCAAAGCTCTCAACGAAAGTGGTCTGCCCGTTGTTGCCAGGGTGCACTGGTTTAACTGGCCGCAAGACGAGTCGTGTTTCGAGGGTGTTGATACCTGTATTGTCTATGCGGATGCGGGTGGGGATTTCGGAGAAAAGTATGCTTTTCTAGACAAGAAATACAAGGCGGGCATGGCGCTCATGTTTATGCATTACGGTGTGCATCCCACCAAAGAGGTAGGTGAGAAATACTACAAGGTGTGGACAGGTGGATACTATGTCGATGCCTTCTCCGTCAACCCGAGTTGGATTGCCGAGATGGTGCTCAAAGACGGTCACCCCGTCGCCCGCGGGCTCAGTGGGTCGGTTAAGGCATTTGACGAATTCTACTGGAATCTGAATTTCGACAAGCAATGCAAGGACTGTTACCCGCTGGCCAGAGCGACTCCAACAAGGAAAAACATGGTGACCTACGGCAGTGCCAAGTTCTGGAATAAGGATGCGGCTGATAAGCTTGGCACTGCTCAGTCTCTGCTTTGGTGCCGTGACCCAAAAGGATCTCCGCGCGGTGCCGGGTTTGTTGGTGGTCATTTTCACCGCAACTGGGCGATCGATGATTACCGCAAACTTATCCTCAACACCATCGCCTGGGTCACCCGTGTTGAGGTGCCCAAGGACGGTGTGCCATCCCGCAAGGTGAGCAAGGAAATGCTCAATGAAAACCTGAACCGCCCAAACTACCCAGTCGATGTTGATTTGCCTCATTCAGGCCTTCTCATCCAACCTGCAGGTAAAATGCCTGAACTCGGCCCCGATGGACGTGCGATCCAGAGGCGACGAAAGCCTCGGCGAAAATAGTGGTGTGCAAACATGGTGAGTTCACCGGTTTCTGTAAGCCATTTTCCAGGTGAGCATCCCTCAAAATGAGGAGAGAAATTTTGCCCGAGAGAACGTATAAAAAGGTCATGAATCTGACCACTGTCTCGATTTTTCTGTTTGCGAGTATCGGAATACTCACGATTTCGGCCAAGGACAGCTTGGCTCCTTATACCAAGGCCGACGAGGTTCCGCGAACGGCCGCTGCACTCTGGAGGAGTTACGACCCCAAGGCAGAAGCCCTCGAGGTGAAGGTGCATCATGAGTGGAAAAAGGATGGGGTTGTTTCGCGCTTGGTCACATTCAAGGTGGGAACTTTCAAGGGAGTCGATGCCCGTATCGCTGCCTATTATTGTTTTCCAGAGAATGGTAAAAAGAACCCGGCCTTTGTCTGGAGTCACGGTGGTGGGCAGCGCGCCGACCGGAATCGTGGCCATTACTTTGCTACCCAGGGGTTCGCTACCATCGACATCAACTGGCTGGGGCGTCCGCTCGAAGCCGATCTCGATCCGGAAAACAAGTGGGGCACCGACTGGGGGAAGATCGATCCTTCCCAAGGTCCCCAATTTTACCCGAAGGCACTGCGGAAGCATTTCAAGAGCGATTTCCGGCCCGACGAGTATAGCGTCGACCCGGTCATGAGTCCGCGCAACTCAAACTGGTTTATGCTTTCACTGGCGGGACGCCGTGCCTTGACCTTCCTAGAGCGGCAGCCTGAGGTCGATCCGGCTAAACTCGGCTTCACAGGCTTTTCCATGGGAGGAACCATTACTTCCATGACCGCCACGGATAAGCGGCTCAAGGCTGTGGCTCCGTTCGTCGGTGGCACTGCCTATCTGCACGAAAATTATCCGGGTATGAAGAGCGGGGGAGTGATCCGCAATGTTGGCGATCTCGAGCGTTACAAGACCACCATCGATCCCGGTGCCTACTGGAAGGATGTGAAAATACCGGTGATGTTCATCACTTCATCGAATGACTTTCACTCGGCATTCCAGCGCATCTACCGTTCCATGGATCTTCTTCCCCACAAGAACTGGCGTGTCACCGGAAACATGCACGCGAACCATGGACCCAGTCCCGAGCAGTGGGTCATGCTCAACCACTGGTTTAAGCAATACCTCACAGGTGAGCAGATGCATATTCCTGCTACTGCGGCTTCGACGATGAAGATTATTGGTGATACGGCCGACTTTTCTGTCACTCCTGATGCCTTGGATAGGCTCTCGGAAGTCGAGGTCTACCACAGCTACGACCCTAACTGCGTTACTCGCTTTTGGAAAAAAGCCGCCGCCACCAAGGAAGGAAACACTTGGAAGGCGAAGCTCAAAGTCTATCCCAAGCTACCACTCTATGCGTTTGCTCTGTGTCGGTATCAACTCGAAAAACCTGAGGTGCTTGAGCGGGGGAACACGACCGCTACATTTGCATTGAACTCCCAACTTCAGACGCACATTCCCGCGGATATTCACCTTGTGGGTTACCAAAAGCTTCCCAAGTCTGGCTTGATTGATGATTTTTCAGGGGGAATGATCAACTGGTCATCCCGCGATCAGCATTCCATCAACACCTACAAATTTCAAGATCCAGAACTCGACACAGCTCTCGGCAGTAAACTCGTTTTCACTTTCAATCTCAAGAAAGACCAGCCCCTTATTCTCGGCCTCGGTGCCGAAAGTAAATTCCTAGGTGGCGGTAGAGATCTTGGTAGCTACCATCACGGCCGCCGCATTGCGGGTGACGGCCCCACTCACGTCGTCCTCACTCCCGCCGACTTCAAGCTCAGGGGAGAAAAAAAAGGAAAAGCCCTCGAGTGGTCAAAAATTTCCACCTTTTCCATCAATCTCACGGATCAGAAAACGAAACAACGCATCAAACTTACTGATCCGGTCGCACGCCAAGTCCTTCAGCGAATCGAACTGATCAAGTAACATCGGTTATCATAACCAACGTCCATTATCTCACCAACGATGAAATATTTTCCGCTCATTTTGCTTCTCGTAGTTTCCTCGCTATCGGCTCAAGGGAACAAAATGACTAGCTTGTTAGATCGGCCAAAGGTCACGCCCAAACCCTACCAATGGACCACCGATCACATGCAGGTTGGCGTGCGCTGGCAGCCGTTTATTGGTCGGCCCGGGAATAATCACCACGATGCCGCACGGGCTGTCATTGCCAAGGACAGCAGTTATGTTCAGTTCTGGGTATCGTGGTCGGCGATGGAGCCGACCCCCGCGCACATGGATTATGCCAAAAATCCATCGCCCGGGATGCAGGAGATCGAGCGTGCAGTCGCCCACTGTAAGAAACTGGGTCTTAAGGTGGAGTTTGTGTTTTTTCACGCACCTGCCTGGGCGACCATTGAAGGCAAACCGGGGGGACACCGACCCAAGCCCGGCCTCTACGAGCAGTATGTCAAACGTATCGCCACGCATCTGTCTCTTATCACATCTCCGAGCCCACGAGACATATCT
>JARFPV010000292.1 GCA_029288115.1 Akkermansiaceae bacterium
GTCGAGGGTGGTCCGTTCCGCGAGTGGTTGCGAGCCATCAAGGGTGAGGGACCTGAGCCGGGATCAAACTTCACCTACTCTGCCAAACTCACAGAAATCATTTTGCTTGGTGTCCTCGCCCAGCGTTTTAACACACGTATCGAGTGGGATGCCAAAAATGCGCGCATTACCAATCGTCCCGAGTTGAATGCTTTCGTCAACGAGCCCGTTCGCGAAGGGTGGGCATATGGGCAAAACCTGTAACCCACGTCTGTATTATTAGGAGTGAATCGCTGGAAGTGATTACTGTGGAAATGAACCGCAATGTTGCCCGTATAACGCGCCAGTTCGGAATCGCTTTTTCCGTCCTGATAGCGTTTCTAACAACTGATGCTTCCTTGGGGGATGAGGCTTCTCCGTCGAACGAATCCCCCCGGATCGTTAACATCGTCAATTTCATCCGCCAGTGTGAGCCGCGCATCGATTGGATCACGGAGGAGGTGCTTTACGACACCGTGGTCGAGCAGGTCAAGATCATGAACAAGCATCAGCTGAGGGGGACCTTCCTTTTGCAGTATGATTCCTTGATCGATGCCAAGTATCAGAAATTACTGAAAGCACTCCCTGCGGATCAATATGAGATCGGTGTTTGGTGGGAAATCCCACAACCTTTGGTCGAGCACAGCGGTTACAAGTGGCGTGGACGTTTTCGCTGGGACTGGCATGCGGATGTAGGATTTGCGACCGGATACTCACCAGCCGAGCGGGAGAAACTCGTCGATACCTACATGGCCAAATTCAAAAAGGTTTTCGGCTACTACCCGAAATCGGTCGGGTCGTGGTTCATCGATGCCCACACGCTGAAGTACATGCATGATAAGTATGGTATTATTGCGTCCTGCAACTGTAAGGATCAGATTGGCACTGACGGCTATACCATGTGGGGTGGCTACTGGAACCAGGCTTATTACCCGAGCAAAAAGAATGCCTATATGCCTGCCCAGAATGCGAAGAACCAGATCCCGGTTCCCATTTTTAGGATGTTAGGCAGCGACCCCATCCACCAGTATGACCAGGGTTTGGGAACCAATCGCCAGAGAGTTATCTCGCTTGAGCCTGTCTACCCGAAGAGCGGGGGGGATGAAAAATGGTGCCGATGGTATTTTGATGAGTTTATAAATGGTGCTTCCATGGGCTACGCCTACACGCAGGCAGGTCAGGAAAACTCCTTCACATGGAAGAGGATGGGGGAGGGGTATGAGATGCAAATGCCGATGATTGCCAAAATGAAAGCAGAGGGAGAAGTTGTTGTCAAAACGCTCGGGGAAGCAGGACTATGGTTTAAGGATAACTATGAAGTCACCCCGCCAACAGCCGTCACCGCGCTGAATGATATTTCTGACAAGAAACTCAAAACCGTGTGGTTCAACTCTCGCTTTTTCCGGGCCAATTTACTCTGGGAAAAAGGAACCCTGCGCTTCCGCGATATCCATGTCTTTGACGAGAATGTCGCCTCAGACTATCTCACGAAGAGGGGAACCACCAGTCGGTGTAATTATTACGCTCTGCCATTCCTCGACGGTTTCCGCTGGAGCACGGCTGAGTTCATCGCCGGACTACGTTTCCAAACTTCATCAGGTGAGGAAATCATGGGTGGCGACCCCGTCGTTGATGACAGCACCAAAAACGAACTGCTCGTTCGCTGGCCGACGCAGAAACCCAAGGGCGAATTTGTGATCAAGTTCACCGAGCAATGCGCAAGTATCACATTCAATGGCGAGTCTAAAGACGGGTGGCTACTTGAAATGACGAGTCAGAAGGATGTGAAAACTCCCTTTGTAAAAGTTGACGATAAGAAGGTCAGCTGCGTTTATGAAAAGGCTCCCTATTCCGTCATCGCAGACAAAGGCAGCTTTAGGAAAGCAGCAGGTGCAGACCTGCAGATCACACCCGAAGGCGGCAGTATCAAACTGGACTTCTCTAAGCGCTAATCGAAAATCATCAATCAACTCCCCAACTTCAAGACTCCGGCGCCCTCCCCACCGTCCCGCCCTCGACGATCTCGATCTTGGTCAGCGTCTGCCGCCGGTCGTCCTTGCCTCTCACCACGTTGTCCGCCCAGCGCACGGCACGGCGCACCCACGGGCGGTAGTCCCAGTCGAAGTGGGCGATGGTGGGCCGGCACCAAGCGAAGGTTGGATCAGGATCCGAGCGAATCAGCGAGACATGGTCCGGACCGACGCCGGCAATCGGCAGGGTACTCCGTCGGCCAAACAGCGCGAACGCAGGTTTATTGCAAGGAATTTGCTTTTTGAGTGAGGAGGTAGTTAATACCCCTTTAGCATGATGTCTGTGAGTGGTGTATTATTGCTTGATTCTGTATTTAAGATGCACTATTATACATCTTAAATAGGATATAGTGCAAATAAATGCACCTAATTACGATAATGACTGCGAAAAATAAATTGCCAATCCCTGTTGCGAGGGCGATGAGAAAGCTAGGAACCGATATGGGCAATGCCCGGCGTAGGCGGCGAATCACTGCCAAGTTGCTAGCTGAGCGAGCGGGGGTCTCCCCGAGAACCATGGCCAAGATTGAGAAGGGTGATCCGAGTGTCACGATCGCCTCGTATGCATCGGTGCTTTTTTCTCTGGGTATGGTGGAGCGGTTATCTGATCTGGTTGATGCCCGTCACGATGTAAGGGGGCGGGAACTGGAGGAGGAACACCTCCCCAAACGTGTGCGCGTTCCTAAAAGTAACAGGGATGGAAAAAAATCATGAGTAGCCAACAAGTTTATGTATCGATGATGCTGGGAGATGAGTGCCATCTCGTTGGCCGTTTGTGGTGTCATCGCCGGAATGGCCGGGAGAGTGCCACATTTGAATATGATCCGGGCTGGTTGCAGCATCCTGAGCGATTTGCATTAGAGCCAGCCTTGCAGCTGACCGAAGGGGCGTTTCAAACCGGGGCAGGCCAAACTTTGTTTGGAGCGATTGGTGATTCCGTGGAACTAAGGGACAGACTAATTGTTGCGCTATATTGATCGTGTCACGCCCGACTCCGAGTTGCGCCACCAATCGTGCCCGTCCAGGTTTTGCGGATCAGTTGCTCACGCAGGTAATTGGCTGTTTGCTCGGTGGCGGAAGCCTATACATTTAACGTATAAGTGGCAATATGTAAAATGTTCGCAAACTCGTCTGGGGGGGGGCAGGATGCGTGACAAGTCGCGATTAATCTCCGTTTTTTCCACGGTGGATTGATCCAGCGAGCTCGCGAAGAACCAA
>JARFPV010000342.1 GCA_029288115.1 Akkermansiaceae bacterium
TGTGTATAAGAGACAGATATTCACCAGCACGGTGATGCCCGCCATGATCATTGGGGAGCGGGTATTTTCGCGGGCAAAGTATCCGGGCTGAAGCACTTTGATCAGCACGTAGCCGGGAAGCCCCAAGGCAAATCCGCGTAGTGCCATACCCGTCTGATAGGCATCATCAGCGGTGAACTCACCACGCTGGAAAAGCACGGAAATGATCGCTTCTGGGATCACTATCATTGCCACAGCTGCGGGCAATGTGATGAGCAACCCGAGCTCCATACCGCGCACCATACTATCGGACGCTCCCTTCGGATCATCACGCCTAACAAGTCGAGTCACTTCAGGCAAAAGAACCACGCCTAAAGCAATCCCAATCATACCGAGCGGTAGCTGATAGACACGATCGGAATAATACAGCCAGGAGATAGCACCTTGTTTAAATGAAGCGATGATACCACCGACAAGTAGGTTGATCTGCTGGATTCCCGCTGCCAGCACACCGGGCCCCATGAGCAGGATGAGCTTTTTGATCGAGCCGTCTAAAACAGGTTTCTGAAAGCGCACATGGTAGCCGTTTTTCCGGCAAGCACCGTAGAGCATCATGAACTGCAGCACACCTGCAATTGCCACACACCATGCCAACACATGGGCAGGGATATCCGAATTCATCCAGTGGACAAACACTCCCAGCCCAACGAGAAAAACAAGGTTCAGCAAGATCGGCGCCGCAGCGGGCACACCAAATATTTTGAAGGTGTTCAGGACGCCGCTTAAATGCGCAACCAGCGCCATGGACAACAGGTAGCTGAACGTGATTTGTGAAAGCGTGACCGTTAGATCAAATGTATCAGGGTGGTTGCGGTAGATTTGAAAAACAGATGCCTCGTTGGCAGCTTCACCGTAATACGAGACGCGCCCTTCCAGCCATCCGTAGGAATGCCCCTTCGGCAACAACAGATGTGCCTGCTCCCCTCTCATGATTTCGGCATCACCCGCTCCAAAGGTTGTTTCTAACCCCTCGTAAACAGGCTCCGGGTCGCGGCCCTCTTTTTCTGCGGTTTTCTTTTCCTGTTCAGATACCTCACCGAGAACATGGCGCAGCGTTTTGCCCTCACCTCTTTTGCCATCTCCCAGAATGTTTGGGAATTGTTTGGCCTGTTCTTCAATAAATCGCAGCTCGCTGATGACAGATTGCGCCCCCTCAGACTGAGTGAAATAAATGTGTCTCGCGCCATCGATTTCCACACTGAAGGACTCTCGTTGAGCTTCAGCCAGCGGCATCTCCACCTTCGCCTTAAACCCTGGAACTACAGCACTCATGATCCAGTGCATACATGGAATCGCCACGAGGGTGAGCGCGATCAATGCCACCAGCAACGTCGAGAATGCATTCGATGCGAACTTCATCGCCTCCTCTTCCCCGTCTTTCTCTAACCGCCGACCAAACATCGGCACAAAGGCGGCATTAAAAGCACCCTCGCCAAAAATACGGCGAAAAAGATTTGGAAATCGGAACGCGGAGAAAAAGGCATCCCCCCACAAGCCTGCTCCAAGATAGCGTGCGATCAAAATATCTCTCACGAATCCAAGCACACGACTAATGGCCGTGAAGCCGGATACTTTCATGAGGGAGCGGAGCATTTCGTAAATGAAGAATGGAAATTTGTTACTGGAAAACGACTCTAGCGTACACTGGCACGGCGGAGCCTGTCCATGATAGCGACACCTAGACCGGTTTCTGAAACGGGTTCGGCAATGATTTCATCAACACCGCTTTCGTCGAGTTTGCGGAGAACAAAAAACAGCCTGACAGCCGCCTCAGCTAGCTTGCCGTTACCGGGTGAAAGCTCTTCAACAATTTCCCAGTCATGAGCATCGATGAATCCCGCCTTCTCCGAGCCACAGTAACTGAGGAGGGCGTATTTTCTCCCCTCCTCGGGATTGAATTCGTCAGGACTCTTGAGGAGCCGGAGCGGTGTGGTCGGAGCGTAGTGGCTGGCGAGCTGCCCAGGTGCCTCGGGCGCCTCGTTCGATCGGGATTTTTTAGGTCGCTCCACTTTACCAAAGCGTTGCAACAGTTCTTTCGTCACAGGACCTGCACGGAGCAGGTGGAGAATTGGTTTTTTCTCGCCTGCTTCTGGTCGGACGATCGTGCTTTCCAGCCCCTCACGGCATGCGCCGCCATCGACGATCGCCAGAATACGACCGCCAAGCTCTTTTTCCACGGCAGAGGCGGACGTTGGACTGATTCGCCCAAAGCGGTTGGCACTTGGTGCGGCAATCGGGTTCCCGAGTCCTCGCACGACGGCTTTCATGATCGGATGCCCACTCATTCTGACAGCCACCGTAGGCAACCCACTGGTCACGATATCGGGAACGCAGTCTTTTTTGGGTAACACAAGGGTAAGCGGGCCAGGCCAGAATGCCTTCATCAATTTGTTGACTACTTCGCGAAGGTTATCCGGAACCTCTGCCACCTCATCGACCTGCTCATAAGATCCGACGTGCACGATCAGTGGGTCAAATCCGGGTCTCTCTTTGGCTGCAAATACTTTGGCAACGGCATCAGCGTTTAAAGCGTCCGCACCCAGTCCGTAAACGGTCTCGGTAGGCAGAGCCACCACTTCTCCAGCAGAGAGCAGATCTACGGCTTCCTTTACAACTTTCTTTTGCGATGCGGGGTCTGAGGCATCAATGATACGGGTCTCGGTCACGCGGTTGGAGGTATCTTAATTCGCTAGTGATTAGAAGCTAAATACCGCACATCATCATGAATCCCCCCAAACCGAATGGGGTGTCATTTTTTTATCTTCCGTTATCGCATCCTGCTCGTTCTCACTTAAAGTATCGCCGTGGATAACGACTACCCAGACTCCCCGGAGCCGATGCACAACATAGTGCTGATCGGGTTCATGGGGTGTGGAAAATCCACCATGGGACGCATTTTGCGGAAAAAAATCGGTTACCAGCACACTGACACCGACCATGTCATTGAGAAGGAAGCCGGCATGTCCATCCCTAAGATTTTTGAGCAACAGGGAGAAGAAAGCTTCCGCGACATGGAAACCGCATTGCTCAAAAAACTCATCGAGCAGCAATGCAGCAAGCATATCATTTCCACAGGTGGCGGCATGGCCGTGCGAGAGGAAAACCAGGCACTGTTGCGTGAATTAGGCTTTGTCGTGTGGCTCGAATGCCCACCGGAAGACATCCTCGCGCACACATCAAAAAGCAATAACCGACCACTACTTCAGTGCGACGACCCAATGGCTGCGGTTACTAGCCTCCTTGAGCAACGCACCCCGATGTACGAACAGGCAGCCCATTTGAAAATCAATACCTCAGAACTCGAATTCGACGAAATCGCATGCGGTATCCTGGAGAGCGCTCGCTACCACTACGGGACGACATAGGAGCAGGCCAAACGCCCCATTCCCCCAGCACGTGTCACGGATAAGGATTGCAAATCACTCATCATGTGGCAACTATCCACTACCCACCAATCCCATGGCTTTAATCAAATCCAATCACGATATCAATACTCCATTCAAGCTCGTCAAAGGAGAGCTCAAGGATGTGGAAGCCCAGATCCGCGACCAGGTTCGGGCGTTTGACCCCAGCGTGGAACCGTATGTGGACTATATTTGCAACACCAACGGTAAGCGCATCCGCCCGGCACTGGCCATCCTCGCAGGTGGTGCCACTGGCGGTGTTACTCCCGAGCACTTAAAAGTAGGTGTGATTCTCGAACTCATCCACATGTCTACTCTGGTGCACGATGACATCATTGATGGAGCCGATACGCGTAGAAAAATGCCCACAGCTAACGCAAAATGGGGCAATGGATTAGCTGTCTTACTGGGTGACGCCCTATTCTCCCACTCCTTGCTCTTAGCAACAGATTTTGGTGACATCGAGGTGTGCCGAAAAGTTGGCAGAGGCTCACGTGACGTTTGTCAGGGCGAGGTGATGCAAACCCAGCGCAGGTTTGACCTGACACTTACGAAAGAAGACTATTTTCACATCATCGAAATGAAGACCGGTGCGCTCTTCGCCGCCGCCACTGGAATTTCAGCCTATTTGTCGGGCATGTCTAAAGAGGTCGAGGAGCAGATGTATGATTACGGCATGAAACTCGGTACCGCCTATCAGATTTATGACGATTGCCTCGATCTTGTTGGAACAGAAGATCAGGTCGGCAAGACGCTTCGCACTGACTTGGAAAAAGGCAAACTCACATTGCCTCTGCTTAATTTGTTAGAAAAAGCGGACCCTTCCCAGCGGGAGAAGCTCAACAAACGCATCATCGAACAACAAGCACTCGATCTTCCAGTACTCATCGGGATCGCCGAGTATGAGGGCTCCGTGGAGTCGTCGCTCGACACCGCGGCAGACTTGCTGAAGCAGGCTCGTGCTGATCTGGACGTGCTCGATGACTCCGAGTGGAAAGACGGACTGATTCACGTCACCAAATACCTCGACGGCCTGCTTGAGAAGTGCCGTCAGTAGAGGACCTACTTGACAAAGTTCAGGATTAGCATTCCGCATTTGAGCTGGAATAAGCGGTTTTTTTACCCTGATCGTGAGGGATTGGGGTCGGTGTGGTCATTTTTTTGGAATATTGATATTATCGTCTGTATTGTCATGCATCCACCCCAAATATAGTATGTTTTTTTCTTCCACGGTGCCATATATGCTGTTCTATTCTCGCCAACCGCCCCCACAGGCTGTCTTCTCATGCGTTGCATTCAGTGCGGATCACTCAAGGACAAAGTCATCGACTCAAGAATGTCGAAGGATGGCACGACGACGCGACGACGCAGGGTATGCCTCGCATGCGACTATCGATACACGACCTACGAACAGATCGAACGCACCGAGCTGCAGGTGGTAAAACGAGACGGCACACGCGAATCCCTGAATCGTGAGAAAATATTCCGGGGACTGGTGAAAGCGTGCGAAAAACGTCCGGTATCGATTGATCGCCTCGACCGGGCTGTGGAGGAAATCCTCGCCGAGCTGCACAAGGACAACCTGGCGGAAGTGCCATCCAGCAGCATCGGGCCTCGGGTGATGGCCAAGCTCCGCGAGATCGACCCCGTAGCTTACGTTCGCTACGTGTCAGTCTACCGGCAGTTCGAGGACGTGGGAGAATTTATCCGTGAGATCCAGGCGCTTGAGCGCCGTACAGCAAGAGACCCTTACCAACGTAAACTTTTCAAAGAATAACTCCCCGCCCGCCCCCCATCATCCGCAATGATCTGCATCGTAGGAAATCGCCCCGTGCTCCAGGTTGGTCGCCAGCAAGTGACAGGCTACGGCACCCAGTGGCTGCGTGACACTATCATCCGAGGAGCTGAGGCTGCTGAGCGGGAAGACTTTCCATTTGTCGATGATTTGTTAGAGGGCATCCTGCACTATCTTGAAAACAAATGCCCATTGCGGGTTCTCACAGTCGAAGACCTCCATGCCCGGGTTCGGCGCATGCTGGAGAGAATCGGTTGTGAGGCAATCGCCAAAACGCTTCCGCTACTTGCCCCGCCTGTCACTCTCTCGCTAGCCCGTGCAGCCAAGGAAGCTGGCAACGGCTTTGAACTCGCATTTTTCAACCAGGTTCATGATGAGATTGAGGATCTCAAACTCCACGGTGTGGAAGAACTTCGATTCACCGGTACGCGCGACTGCGTGAAACTACTCCGAAATGTGACTCGCTGGACGGCCCCCTGCGATAAACTGCACGAGGAAATCATCACCTTCTTGATGAAACACGGCCATTCAACACTACCCAACCCGCGCGAAATCCGCCTAAGCATTGCCTGACATGTCCACGCTCTTTGAAAAAATCGCCGCCCGGGAAATACCCACGGATATCGTCTATGAAGATGATCTTTGCCTATGCTTTCGCGACATTAACCCACAGGCACCCGTGCATTTACTCATCGTGCCCAAAAAACCCATTGTGCGTATCGCCGAGGCCGGGGCTGAGGACAAAGAAACGCTCGGACACCTTCTTCTAACGGCCCAATTAGTCGCCAAGCAGGAAGGCTTTGCTGAAAAAGGCTTCCGCACCGTGATCAATAACGGGCCTGATGGTGGCGAGGAAGTCCCTCACCTGCACCTTCATATTTTAGCCGGCAGAAAAATGACTTGGCCACCGGGTTAAACGAACTTCTGACATGAAACTCATCTCCTGGAACGTCAACGGCATCCGCGCCGTCATTAAAAAGAACTTCGCCGAATTTGTCAGCGAGCATCAACCCGATGTGCTCTGCTTGCAGGAAACCAAAGCCCGGCCAGAACAAGTCGATTTACCGCTGGAGATGAGCGGATACAATGCATTCTGGAATGCCGCGGAAAAACCCGGCTACTCCGGCACTGCGATTTTTTCCAAGAGCGCTCCTCTCAATGTAAGCTACGGCATTGGCATTGAAGAGCATGATAACGAGGGGCGTGTCATCACAGCAGAATTCCCCGATTTTTTCCTCGTCACAGTTTACACACCCAACTCGCAAAACGAGCTACGCAGACTCCCTTACAGGCAACAGTGGGACGCCGACTTTCTTTCCTACTGTAAGGATCTGGAGAATGACAAACCTGTCGTTTTCTGCGGTGACCTGAACGTGGCTCACCAGGAAATCGATCTCGCACGCCCCAAGCAGAACCGCAAAAATGCCGGGTTTTCCGATGAGGAACGCGCGAATTTCGATAACATCCTCAGTGCCGGCTTCGTTGATTCCTTTCGACATTTCTATCCTGAAAAGACCGAAGCCTACTCCTGGTGGAGCTACCGCGCAGGGGCACGAGGCAAGAACATCGGGTGGCGGCTCGATTACTTTTGCGTCACCTCCCCATTCATGGAACGAGTGAAAAAGGCAGAAATACTCAACGACGTGTTAGGATCCGATCACTGCCCAGTCGTACTTGAACTATCCTAAGAATCAGCGCACACTCCGCGCGTGTCATCCCGATTTGATTCCCTCGAAACTGGCGAACCTTTCCGCCACTGCTGCGCATGTGATCGTTCTCTCACAGACGCAGGCATGCATATTGTCAATAAGTCATTCGTTGGAGACGAGTGCGTTTTCGAGATGGCCATGTGCGTGGACTGCCGGGAAGAAATGAACGAACAGCTGTCAGAAAAGTCACGTGTGGCAATGTTTGACTTCATGCACGATCATGCGGAGATGGATACCCGTGAACGGGAACTGGGCACGGAATCGGAAACAGATGCTTACCTTGCAAACTGCATTACCTGCGGGGCTGATGCAGGCTCACTGAAAAACTTCAGCCTTGGCGGTATGTTTGCTGGTGATGATCTGATCAAAGGGCCCTTCCCCATGCTCATGTGCGGCGCATGTGAGGAAAAACTCGGTGAAACCATCTCCGATGAAACCCGAGATGTCTGGGACCGCTTCATCGGCGAACACTTCCCCGGCCCACCATCGGAAGTAAGACTCCCCACACACAAACCTGTGCTGATCTAGTCATTCAATAATCACGATTCTAGATGACCACCGTCCTCGATACCATCGACAAAGGCACCACCTACTTGGAAAAGAAGGGCATCGAAGGCGCACGCCGAAATATGCAGCTGATGGTGACTCATTTGTTAGGATGCTCCAGAGTAGAGCTGTATTTGCAATTCGACCGCCCATTGACCGACGATGAATTGGCACCACTGCGTGAGCAACTTAAACGCCGAGCAGAGGGTGAACCACTGCAGCACATCCTTGGCACCGTCGAATTCTACCGCCGTGATTTTAAAACCGATTCACGCGCCCTGATTCCACGCCCAGAGACCGAGGAACTCGCCTCAATTCTACTTCAACAAAATCTTCCTGATTCCTTGAGTCTTCTCGACATGGGAACTGGCTCCGGTGTTCTTGGCCTTACTTTAGCAGCAGAACTCGGAGGAAAATGTGAACAGGCGACGCTTGTGGACGTTTCCCACGATGCTCTGGCTCTCGCCGAGGAAAACAACACCCTGCTGGGACTCGGTCGTGTGGAACTACTGTGGTCCGATCTCTTTTCCAACCTTGAAGATAGAAAATTCCACCTCATCGTCGCCAATCTACCTTATATCGAGGAAGGCGATCGAAATCAGCTCTCACGCGAAGTGCAGCATGACCCACCGCTTGCCCTCTTCGGCGGAAAAGACGGACTGGACATTATCCGCGAATTCATTCAGCAAGCTCCAGCACATCTGCATCCAGGCGGTGTCATCGCACTGGAAATTGGCTACAACCAGGCAGATGCCGTGGAAACGATGCTCAAAGACGGTGGTTTCCAAGACATCCACACTCACAAAGACCTCAACGGCATTCCCCGCTTTCCCATCGCCACACTCCCTCACAACTAACACCTAGCAACTCGCTACAATACCATGGACAAACTTCTCGTTCGCGGCGGCAAATCCCTCAGTGGATCCGTGCATATCTCAGGCTCAAAAAACGCGTCCCTCCCTATTCTTGCAGCCACTTTACTGACCGATGAACCGTGCATCATTCGCCGTGTTCCTGATGTCTCGGATACCAATTACATGATCCAGATCCTCACCGCTCTTGGTGCAGAAGTGGAACGCTCAAGCGGCACCGTTAGAATTACGGCAGAAAATATCGGCCATGATGCACCATATGATATTGTCCGTAAGATGCGTGCGTCTATCTGTATCATGGGCCCACTCCTCGCGCGTCTACACAAGGCGAGCGTCTCACTCCCCGGAGGATGTGTCATTGGCGACCGCCCGGTGGATCTTCACCTCAAAGGGCTGGAAGCCATCGGTGCAGAGATCGATATGACCGGAGGAAACATGCACATCACGGCACCCGATGGTCTCCAAGGAAACGAAGTCGACCTCAGGGGGAAACACGGCCCAACCGTACTGGGAACGGATAACCTCATGATGGCGGCTGTGCTCGCCGAGGGCACCACTGTGATCGAATCCGCAGCCGCCGAGCCCGAAGTTGTCGACCTTGCCAATTTTCTCAACAAAATGGGTGCTCAAATCGAAGGTGCAGGCACCCGGCGCATCACCATCACGGGAGTTGATAAACTTCACGGAGTCGAACACACGGTCATCCCCGACCGTATTGAGGCAGGAACCTTCATGGTTGCGGGAGCCATGGCGGGGTGCCCCGACAGCGGCATCACCCTACACCGTGTCTGCGAAGATGACTTAAAACCCTCCACCGAAAAACTGATCGAAGCGGGTCACAATGTTACATTCAATGAGTCTGGCACATCCTGTGTCGTCATACCGAGCAAAAATCCGGTTGGCGCAAATATCGTCACTGCTCCCTTTCCTGGATTCCCGACCGACATGCAGGCGCAATTCACCGCCCTATTCGCTGTGACTCCTGGCATTTCTGTGGTCGAAGACACGATTTTCCCTCAGCGCTTCATGCACTGCGCCGAAATGTCCCGCATGGGAGCAGACATTAAAGTCGATGGCGGCACAGCCGTCATCCAGGGCAACCACAACATGTCCGGCGCACCTGTGATGGCTTCAGACCTTCGCGCTTCCGCCGCCCTCGTGCTTGCCGGCCTATGCTCAGAAGGAACCACAGAAATTAACCGTCTTTACCACATTGATCGTGGTTATGAGAACATCGATGACAAACTCATCATGCTCGGAGCCGACATTGAGAGGGTGAGAGAGTAGTGTCATCCCTGATACTTTCTGCGTTTCCCGATAATATTTACCTTGACCTCACCGTATCTCTCACAGAGATTCGCCGCCCGTTGACGTGATTTCATGTCTCCGGCCACTATAATGGGTGAGGTGTATCCACTTGGAGCCGCCACACCATTTTCCTGCCCCCATACAATCCACTTTACACCACCACCTCATGGCTAAGAAAAAAGCTGCTGCTAAAAAAACCACCGCGAAAAAAGCGGTCAAGAAAACCGCTAAAAAGGCGGTCAAAAAAATTGCAAAAAAGGCAGTGAAAAAAGTCGCTAAAAAGGCACCAGCCAAAAAGGCCGCTAAGAAAGCTGTCAAGAAGGCAGCCCCAAAGAAAACGGCTAAAAAAGCTCCAGCCAAGAAAACGGCAAAGAAAGCTCCCGCTAAAAAGGCCGCCAAAAAAGCAACTCCCAAGAAAAAGGCACCCGCTAAAAAAGCCGCTCCTAAAAAGAAGGTAGCCACCAAGGCACCTGCAGCTAAGAAAGCTGTCGCCAAAAAGGCACCAGCCAAAAAAGAAGCTCCTCAGAAAAAGGCAGCCAAAGCACCCAAGCGCCGGATCGATACGCCTGAAATCCAGGACAAGATCCGTGAGCTTATCAAGCTCGCCAAAGAGCAAGAATACCTCACCTATGATGACGTAAACGAGGTGCTTCCAAACGATTTGGTCGATCCGAACGATGTCGAGGCAATCCTCGACCGTCTACGCAAGATGGAGTTTGATATCATCGATGCCTCGGAAGTCGATTCCTACCGTGACCGCAAAAAGGACTCTGACGACACCGTCACCACCAAAGCGGATCAAAAGCTCGATATCCTCGACGATCCCGTCCGCATGTATCTCAAGCAAATGGGTCAGGTTCCCCTGTTGACCCGCGAACAGGAAGTCGAAATCTCCAAACGTATCGAGGACGCTGAAATAGCAGCGAACAAAGAGCTCCACAAGTTCGGCTTTATTGCCACCGCCTATCTCGACCTCGCAGATCGCCTAGGTCGCGGCAAGGAACGCTTTGACCGTGTCATCCAGGACAAAAAGATCGAGAGCCGCGAGCGCTACATGCGCGCACTACCGAAGCTCTGCGAACAAGTCCGCAATCTTCATGAGGAAAACGACCAGATTTTCCGCAAGCTTCAGGCGAAAAACCCACGCGGTAAGAAAAAACTCATTGAGAGCTTTGATAAAAACCTCATTTCCATCGCCCGTCTCTACAATCGTTTCTACTACAAGCAAAAGGTCGTAGAGGACTTCAATGCGCAGGTTGAAGACAATCAGAAAAAGCTCTGGCGTTACGAGCGCAAGCTCAAGTCCAAACCCGGCGACAAGGAATTCGAGACCAAGGTGCGCGAAATCCAGCAGCTTGGATGGCACAAGGCTGAGGACTTCGCAACTTCCCGGAAGGGACTCCGCCGCCGCACTCGCGAGGCGTATCAGGCAAAAACAGAAATGGTGGAAGCAAACCTTCGCCTGGTCATTTCCATTGCCAAAAAATACACCAACCGTGGACTTTCATTCCTTGATCTGATTCAGGAGGGCAACATGGGATTGATGAAGGCAGTGGAAAAATTCGAATACCGCCGCGGTTACAAATTCTCTACCTACGCCACATGGTGGATCCGCCAGGCAATCACACGCTCGATTGCCGATCAGGCACGGACAATCCGTATCCCGGTCCACATGATTGAGACGATCAACAAGCTGATGCGTGTGCAAAAGCAACTCGTCCAGGAATACGGCCGTGAGCCAAGCCCGGATGAAATCGCAGAAGAAATCCACCTGCCTGTTGAGCGTGTCCGTGCCGTCCTCAAAATGGCACAGCAGCCCATCTCACTGCAAGCACCCGTGGGTGATTCTGACGACACTTCATTCGGTGACTTCATCGAAGATAAGGCCGCTGAGAACCCGATGGAGGAAGCCGGATTTGCTATGCTTAAGGAAAAAATTGGCGATGTCCTCGACACTCTCACCGAGCGTGAACGCGAGGTGCTGGAGCAACGCTTTGGATTGAAGGACGGCTACTCCCGCACGCTTGAGGAAGTTGGTCGCCAATTCCAAGTGACCCGCGAGCGAATCCGCCAGATCGAGGCAAAGGCACTGAGAAAAATGCGCCACCCAACGCGTATCCGCAAACTGGAAGGCTTCATCGAGCTACCCAACTTGCCATAAAACCAAGTCTGACCACTTGCTGGCCAGAGAGCAATCTCACTCAGGCACTCCATATTCGGAGTGCCTGATTTTTTTTTAGCGCGGCGGCAGCACCTCATTGAGGTAATCATCCCTATCCTTTTTCTGCCGGTCCGCTGTCCTATCAATGGCATACCCCATGGTGAACAGGATCACGCCCATTGTCCCAGTGCCAATGACTACCAACACGGCCCCGTCACTTTGAAATTCATCAATCCCTGCGAGGGCAAGAATGAAACCAATCGTCCCACATAGAGCGAACGTCGACCCAATGGTCATCGCCCAGTCAGAGGCATTTTTCTTCCGTTTCATCCAGGAAGTAATCAGTAAGACCAATCCGCACAATCCTAATGCCAATGACGCAGCCTGCACCACAAGTTCCAAGTCGTATTCCATGTTAGAACTTTATCGAACATCAACACGCCGGCAAGCCGTAAGCGTCATCTTTTGAAGTACATTTTAGATTGGCGGAAATCATTAACCAGCAATCACTTGAGGAGTCCATAAAATGGCTGCAAGACGACCCTTTTTTTATCGTAATTACAGGCTCAGTATCCATTATCACGCCGTTATGTATTTTGTCCGACTCGTCACACTACTCCTCCTTCTTATCTCCCCTGCCCTCGCCAAAAAAAACATTCTGTTCATTGCGGGAAACCCCAGCCACGCCAATGGCGAACATGAATTTCGTGCAGGCTGCATGCTGCTTGCCAAGGCATTGAATGAGAGCGGTCTCGACGTGGAAGCCAAGGTGCATTACTACGGCTGGCCCAAGGACGAATCTATTTTTGACGGTGTGGACGCCTGCATTGTCTATGCCGACGCCGGTGGAAAATTTGGAGAAAAATACGCATTTCTCGACAAGAAAGTGAAAGCTGGCATGGGCATCATGTTCATGCACTACGGAGTGCATCCCTCCAAAGAGGTGGGCAAAAAATACTTCACCCCGTGGATCGGCGGCTACATGGAGACCGGCTGGTCAGTGAACCCACACTGGATTGCTGATATCACCCCGAAGGAAAAACATCCTGTAGCCAATGGTGTCACACCCGGATTCAAATCATTCGATGAGTACTACTGGAATATGCGCTTTCCTACAAAACAGGAATGTGACTGCTGCCATGCTCTAGCCACTTCGGTTCCTACTCCGGAAAAAATCGTCCGCTATATCAACCTCTGGAACGAGCACGGCGAACGCACAATGGGTACTAAACAGGCGCTGATGTGGTGCCGTGATCCAAAAACCGGAGGACGAGGCGTCGGATTCGTGGGTGGTCACTATCACCGGAACTGGGCGATCAAAGACTTCCGCACCCTTGTGCTCAATGCGATCGTCTGGCTAGCCCGTTCCGAGGTGCCTAAGGGCGGCGTCCCATCCAAGCCTATCACTCAGGCTCAACTTAACGAAAATCTTGATCGCCCAGTCAAAGGCAAACCTGTGTTACTCCCGACTCCAGACCTGCTGAAGTACAGACCTATGAAAATGCCTAATCTCAAGCTAAGAGAAGAGCGGATTAGAAAGGCGAGGGAAAGAAAAGCAAAGAAAAACGCAGAGTGGAAATCCGATAAAAAGCCAGCACTTGTGAGCTTAGATTATTTCAAACTCCCAGCCGACCTCGAAGTCTCCGTCTGGGGCACCTCCCCGAATCTTTACAACCCCACAAACATGGACATCGACCACAAAGGCCGCATCTGGGTGGCTGAGGGAGTCAACTATCGCCGCCACAATGGGCGTCGTCCCGGCGGCGATCGCATCGCTGTGTTAGAGGATAGCAATGGCGATGGAAAGTGCGACAAGTCACACACATTTGTACAGGAAAAAGCTCTGGTCGCGCCTCTCGGCGTTGCTGTCTTTGACAACGTTATTTACGTATCGCAACCCCCCGAACTGATTGTCTATACTGACGTTGATCGCGACTTGAAATTCAATCCCGCCATCGACAAACGTGAAGTTCTGCTCACCGGCTTCAATGCAAAAAATCACGACCACTCGCTGCACTCAGTAACCGCCGGGCCCGACGGAAAATTCTATTTCAATAACGGCAATTGTGGTGCCGTATTCAAAGATCGCTCGGGTAAGAATTTTTACATGGGAGGCCCCTACAAAGGTGGCGGTGGAGAATGGCCCATCAATCATCTGGCTGTCTCTGGAAAACGCTCAGACGACGGACATATTTGGACTTCTGGATTCACGGTTCGTATGAACCCGGACGGCACCAAGTGTGAAATCGTAGGTCATGGCTACCGCAATTCCTACGAGCAATCGCTCGATTCCTACGGCAACACCTTCCAGAACGATAACGATGACCCCCCTGCCTGCCGCGTATCTTACATTCTTGAGTATGGTTGTGCGGGGTACTTCACACGTGATGCCAAACAAGGATATCGCTCTGTCAAACGCCCGGGTCAGAACCACGGTCGTGCCCACTGGCGACAAGATGATCCCGGAACGATGGATGCCGGTCACATATACGGCGGCGGCTCACCGACAGGAGTAACTATGTATGAAAACGGCGCACTACCTGAAAAATACAACGGGGCATTCTTCTCCTGTGAACCTGGAAAAAACACGATCTTCCACTATCAACCTGAACCTAAGGGAGCCAACTTCAAGCTGGAACAAAAAAACCTCGTCACCACCAACCCGGATAAAAAATACGCCGGCTCAGATTTTGTCGGTGGAGGTGCCAATAAGGATGATAGTAAAATCCTGTTCCGCCCGTCTGACATTTGCGTGGGCCCCGACGGTGCTATTTACATCACCGACTGGTATGATGCCCGGGTCGGAGGCCATTCCGATCGCGATGACTCTTGCTCCGGCACGATTTACCGCATTGCACCCAAGGGATTCAAACCAAAGGTCCCACAGTTTGATCTCAAAACAATCGAGGGCGCGATTACCGCCCTCAAAAGCCCGGCTGTGAATACTCGCTATCTGGGTTTCAATGCCCTCAAAAAACATGGAGTCAAGGCACTGCCCGCCGTGATCAAGCACCTCAACGAGCCCAACAAACATGTCGCCGCCCGCGCCATTTGGCTACTTCCGCATCTTGGTGATTTAGGGAAAATCGAGTGCGTCAAACTGCTCAATGTCCCCGACTCAAATATTCGCCTCACTGCCTACCGTTCGCTGAGACGTGCCGACATCAACATTCTCCCCTACGCCGCTAAACTCGCCAAGGACCCCGACCCGGGCATACGCCGTGATATCGCCCTCTCACTGCGTGATCTTCCTGCGGAAAAAACCAAAGCCATCTTTGCTGTTCTCGCATCTCAAGTGGACCACACCGATAAAAATGCCATTGAGGCCATCGGGCTCGGTGCAGCCAATCAGGAAAATGACATCTGGCTTGCGATCAAGGCCGCTATGAAACCCGGCCAGCCGCACCAGTGGTCCGATCAGTTTGCCAAACTCACATGGCGCCTATGGCCATCGGCCGCCGTCTCCGATCTCACAGCTCGTGCATCCCACCCTGGCCTAACATCTGATGCACGCAAGCTCGCCGTCGAATCCCTCGCATTCATCAATCACAGGTCGTCTGCTGATGCTATGCTCGTCCTCGCAAATAACCCTCTCACCAAAGCTGACGCCACCTACTGGTTGCAACGTAATAGTCGTGGTGAGTGGAAAGACATGAAGCTTAAGGAAGAGCTTAAGAAATACACTGGTTACGATCCTTCCAAAATTGTAGCCACACCAATCACTGTTCCTGCTCCGACCAAACCTAAGTTCAGCGTTGAGGACGTGCTCAAGCTCACGGGCGATGCCAGCAAGGGCAAAGACACCATGATGCGCTGTGTGATGTGCCATCAGGTTGGAAAAACAGGTGCTTCCTACGGCCCCCACCTGCAAGGCTGGGGAACTTCCCAAACTGCTGATGTCATCGCGCGGGCAATCATCGAGCCATCTGCCGATATTGCCCACGGTTATGAAGGCAGTGTTATTCAGCTCAAAAAAGGAGGAGAAATCCACGGCCTGCTCATCAGCAACGGCGACCCCCTTGTAATCAAATCCACCGGTGGCCAAACGCAGATGATCCCACCTAATCTTATCGACGGAAAAGCACAGCCCCTCAAGCGCTCCCTCATGCTCTCAGCCGACCAGTTAGGCCTCACTGCACAGGACGTTGCCGACCTCGTGGCTTATATGAAACAGTGGAAATAAAAGTCTGATGAGATGCGGGTCGATCACCCAGCCGTTGGTATCAGCAACACCTTCGGCTTAGACCAGGATGGGTGGATCTGAAATAGGCACAGCAGATGCAACACCGGCGAAGAAGTTTAATAGGATGGCCACCTACGACAACCGATGCAGTCTCCATCGGAGAAAGTGACGTCTCACTTATCTGACCAGTCCTTTACGAACTGGCTCCAAAATTTCTCGGCGGCTGCTCCATCTTGATTTACCTGCGCGATACGGGCACGGTGGAAGGCGCTGCCTGCGAGTGGCAGTCGGCGGTTTCCTACGCTGCGGTTTGTGAGGAGCGGATCCTCTGCCGGCGGGCAGAGCCTTTGCACCTTATCGACAAGATTGGCAAATGGCTCACCGGTGAACCATGGAGAATCTCCCGACTGGCCACGGTAGCTGCGTGGCGCCTGATATTCGATCACAGGTCGGTCGTCAGTGTTGATAGGATAATCGTTAAATAGCTCTCGGGCCGCAGTCAGATTCCCTCCGTAGAACAGCATGATTGTTTGCGGGTCGAGCGGCAGGTTGAGTCGCATCAAATCATGATGAGTCTTGCCAGAAACTGCGTAGAGCTTATCGGCCTGACTATCGATGCCACATGCTGGCAACGCTTGCCCTTTCTGGTGCCCGACGAGAGCAACAATTTCGTATCCGGGCTGAAAATTATGCCGCCAGAGCGAAACCTGATCGAACACGCCAATCATCGTTTTTGCAATGATTGAAAACTCGTTCTCAGTGAGCTGATAGAGAGGCAACCACTGGACGAAGACACCGTCGGCGGTGAGTCGCTCCCTGGCATTTTCAAAATGCTCGCGTGTATAAAGGCTACCCGCACCAGATCGGAATGGCACAAAGAGATCGGCATTAATCATGTCGAATTGCCTATCTGTTGCCATCAGGTAATGGCGGCCATCTTCGACAAGCACCTGCGCACGCGGGTCTTTGAACAGCCCACCTGTAGTGTCGAAACCGCGGATATCGGTCATGTATTTTTTCGCGGCAGTGATCACCTCCGGGACAAGCTCACAGGCGACAATTTCCTTCACATGCCGGTGTTTCGGATCGAGTGCTGCTCCAGCGGTGATACCTGTTCCGACCCCGAGGAAGAAAACGCTCTCGGTCTCAGGGTAGACCATCAGCGGCAGGTCGGCTTGGAGTTTTTCCTGCATGTAGGCACCTGTAGATCCGAGGCTGTAGTCGGAATTGATTTTAATCGAAAGACCAACACGGCTTTCAGTAACCGCCACCGTGCAATCACTTCCCTCCCAGATCTCGACAACTTTTTCTTCAACCGAAACTGGATTCGCAGGGTCGGTCCCTTTGACTGGGAGACTACTGGGCTTCAGTCCTATGAGCGTGCATAGAAGAACCACGAAACACGCAGTCTTGGCCACCAAGCTACGGGCGTTCCAACCAAGCGGCAGGATGAGCGCAATGACGAGATAGAGGACGGCAATGACTTGTAGACTGCGCCACATCCCAAAGGCATCGAGGAAGAAAAACCCGCAAAGCAAGGCACCCAGAATGGCACCGATCGTATTCACGGTGGCGAGTCGACCCAGCGACAAACCAGGCGATGTTAGACTAACTTCCTCGGCTTTCATCAAGTAAGGAAACACCATACCAAGAATAAGTGCCGAGGGGCCAATGGTCAGCGCCGCCGACCGGAAGATGAGCAGGATATAGCTCGACCAACCTCCACCTTTCAGAGAGATCAGCTCCATGTCATTGGTGAGATTCATGAAAACAACCGGTGTGAGAGCAACTGCTCCGGCACCCGCGAGAATCAAGATGGCCAGGACAAGAAGTGGCGGAAGTTTCAAACGTGCGAGGAACGAGCTCGCTAGCGCACCCAAGGCTAGACAGACGAGCACGACCACAAGGATCGTAGCGAAAGTGTAGACGGAGTTTTCCAGCACCTGAGAGAACATCCGGGTCCACAGCACCTCGAGAGCCAGGATACCGAAACCCGACATGAAACACAGGGTCAGAATCGATTTCCGCCCTACCCGTACAGGTGATGTCACTTGCTGCTCGGACACAGAAGCCTTTAATTCCTTCGGCAATTTCTCCTCACGTTTTTGCTGTCTTTCCAATGCACGGCGTTCTTGGCGGCTCATCGGCTGGGGAGTTTCCTCGACAGGCTCCGGGTCAGGCTCCACGGGATCATCGAGTTCGATAGCCAGGGGCAGCGGCTTGCGTGACAGACAAAAGGCGGCGACGGCGACCGCGAGCGACAATCCGATGGCGAGTCCGCAGGTGGCGTTGAATCCGATCCAGAGTGGCAGGTAAAACCCAGCAAGCGCAGCACCTGTGGCTGCACCCAGGGTGTTGATACCATACATC